>JAFYDS010000248.1 GCA_017544665.1 Clostridia bacterium
AGACTCGGTCCGCGCCGAGGTGGGCGTTTTCTTTGAAAGATCACGAAAACGGGAGGTGCTTTTCTTGCAGTTTTCCAAAGAAGAGGTATTGCAGTTCACGCTGGAGGAGGACGTAAAGTTCATCCGGCTGGCGTTCTGCGACGTATTCGGCAAGCAAAAGAATATTTCCATTTTAGCGGACGAGCTGGAACGCGCGTTCCGCTACGGCATTGCGTTCGACGCTTCGGCGATCGCCGGCTTCGGCGACGAGGCGCACTCCGATCTGCTGCTCTGGCCCGAGCCGGAGACGCTGACGCTGCTGCCGTGGCGCCCGGAACAGGGGCGCGTGGTGCGCATGTTCGCGCGCATCACCTATCCGGACGGCACGCCGTTTGAATGCGACACGCGCGGTCTGCTCAAGCAGGCGATGGCGGACGCCGCGCAGGCGGGGTATGCGTTCTATTTCGGCGCGGAGCAGGAATTCTATCTGTTCCGGCTCGACGAAGACGGTCAGCCCACAAAGGAGCCGTATGACAGCGCCGGCTACATGGATATCGCCCCGGACGACCGCGGCGAGAACGTGCGGCGTGAGATCTGTCTGACGCTCGAGCAGATGGGTATCCGTCCGGAAAGCTCCCACCACGAGGAGGGACCCGGTCAGAACGAGATCGACTTCCGTTATGCGGACGCGCTGACCGCCGCCGACCAGGCGATGACCTTCCAGACCGTCGTCAAGACCGTCGCCCACCGCAACGGACTTTGCGCCGACTTTTCGCCGAAGCCGCTGCCGGACGCGCCGGGCAACGGGTTCCACATCAATCTTTCCGTCCGCCCCTGCAAACAGGAAGCGGTCTTTGAGGCGATGATTGCCGGTATCCTGACGCACACGCAGGAGATGACGGCGTTTTTGAACCCGACGGGGAATTCCTATCAGCGCCTCGGCAAAAACAAAGCGCCGGCCTATGTCTCGTGGTCTGCGGAAAACCGCTCGCAGCTGATCCGCATCCCGGCGGCCGCCGACGCCTACCGCCGGATGGAGCTGCGCTCCGCCGACCCGGCGGCGAATCCCTATCTCGCGTTCGCGCTGATGATTTACGCCGCGCTGGACGGGCTGGCGAACAACACGCCGCTGCCCGCGCCGTCAGACGTCAATTTCTTCAAACTCAGCGCAGAGACTCTCGCACAGTATCAGAAGCTGCCCGCGTCGCTGCATGACGCCTGCAAAGCGGCGGCGGAGAGCGCGTTTGTGCGCGCACATATCCCATCGCGCGTGCTGGACATTTATTGCAGCCGATAAAAGGCAGCTGAAACTATTCACGGAAGGAGGCGGCAATATGGAACTGAAAGAGCGCGTGTACAGTGTGCTCGTTGTTTCCGCGGCGGAGAAATTCAACGCCGCGCTTGGTCCGTTGCTGCTCTCTTCCGGGTTTGACCCTGTGAAATATGTTTCTGATATCAGCAGCGCCAAGCGCGCGTTCGTCGAGCGGACCTACGACGTCGTGATCATCAACGCGCCGCTGCCCGACGATCCGGGTGTGCGCTTCGCCGTTGACGTCAGCGGCAACGCCGAAACGGTCGCGCTGCTGCTATTGCGCGAATCGTTCTTCGACGAGATCACGGCGCGCGTGACGCCCCACGGCGTGTTCACGCTGCGCAAACCGACGTCGGAATCCATGCTTGCCGCCGCGCTGCGCTGGATGGCGAGCGCCCGCGAACGGATCCGCAAAACGGAGACGAAAACGCTCACGCTGCAGGAAAAGATGGAGGAGATCCGTCTGGTCAACCGCGCCAAATGGATCCTCATCGAACAGCGTGGGATGGACGAGCCGACAGCCCACCGCTTCATCGAAAAGCAGGCGATGGACCGCTGCGTCACCCGCCGCGTGGTCGCGCAGGAGATCATTGCTTCGGACAGCATGGGCTAAAGTATTCAGCTAAAAATCAAACCAAACAGCGAAAGCCGACCGTCATCGACGATCGGCTCTTTTTTTTGAAAGTAAACAATAATTAGTACCGTTCCGGCGCATAGGGCTTGTCGTGCTGACGCTTCTTTTTGAAGAGCGTCAACGCGGGCAGCGCGGCGGCGGTGAGAATCTTCCCGGCCGGTGCGATCAACAGACCGAGCGCGCAAAGCAGCCCCATCAGAATGTCGCCGGCATGGCTGCTGAACGCCGGTACGGGCACGTTCTGCGCGGGCAGGCGGTCGAAGACGAAGTCCGCCTCGTTATCCGGTACGAAGTTGTTGAACAGCATCGGTTCCACGATCTCGCGGATGGAATAGCCCAGCAGCTTTTTGCGCAGATCCACAAACGGCTGCGCGTCGACGACGCTGTCCGCCGCGGCGGCAAGCCCCATCAAGAAGCGGTAAACGGCGGTGTCGGGCGTGTATTGTCCGTCGCCGCACTGCATATTGATCGCGAGCTCCATGACGAGATCGAACATCTTCTTGTTTTTGATCTCCGCGTACTGTGCTTTCGTGAGCGAGCGCGGACACAGCGGATAAAGGTGGCGCACCTCCAGGCGCGGGACGATTTTGTTGAGTCCGTGGGGGAGTTTTTCCACTTTTTTGCGATACTGCTCGACGAATTCCTTCGCAAAATGTTCTTTGAGCGTAGGCGCGTCGACGCCGAAGGACGGCTCGTTCTCCACCGGTACCGTGGCGGTGATGAGCCGGTGCTCCGCGGGGATGATCTCCGCTGTGCGCCACGCGGGCGGCAAGAACGCGAGCGCAGGCGTGGTGACGTTGCAAAGGACGTGTCCCGCGTCGGAGCTGCAGAACGCCACGTCCGCGAAGTGGGTGTGACCGCTGAATACGAGCGTCAGCCCGAGGTCTGCCAGCGTGTGGCCGACGCGCGAAGTGCGCATGTTCCGGGTCGTCCCGCCAATCTTATACGCGGGGACGGGCGGCACGAGCGGATGGTGGGTACAGGCGAACACAAAGGCGCCTTCCGCTTTCGCCTGACGCATCACGTCTTCGATCCAGCGGTAGCAGGCAGGGGAGTAGGCGGGACTGAAATCATGCAGGGCGTCCACGTCGCGCATATTGTTGTTGAGCATCAGACACCAGAGCTTTTCATCCAGCTTGACAGCGTAGGAATAGGCGGAGTCGCACGAGGAGAAGGCCTGCGCGGGCCCGAAGTCGTGATAGATCTCCCAAAGGTCGTCCGGCGTGGCGGCGCGCATCAACGGCGGCGCGCTGTCCGCTTCGGGCAGATCGCGGCTCGCGTCCTGTACCAGCGCCTTATAGTCGCATTTGTCCGGGTCGAACCACGGACGCTCCCACGGGTAATCGCGGTAGCGGACCGGCCAGCTGCGCTTGATGGTGAAGGCGCGGCTGAAATGGAAGTCGTGGGTCGCGGTCAGCACAAAGACGCGCTTGCCCGCGGCCTGCACGCTGCGGAGGATCTCGGCGAATTCCCGGTGGCTGACGAGGTCGCCGTTATCGACGAGGTCGCCTGTGATCAGGATCGTGTCGAGCTCGGTCTGCGCCGCCAGCTTTTGGAACACCGCTTTGTTGACCTTGTGGCGCAGCAGCGACGCTTCGTCCTTGTCGCCCGGGATCATCTCTCTGGAAACATAGTGGGTATCGGATAAAACTGCAAATTTCATGGCGGTTCTCCTTTTCTGTTCGTTCCTTTTTATCATAGCATACTCTCGCCGAAAAGTAAATCGTCATTTGGATTTCCCGGGAAGGACGGTCCTGCTCAAAACCAAAAGTGGACGGCGGGACCCGCTCTTGTTTTTTCTGCGCGGATATGCTATAATGAGTCGAAAAACGAAGGGAGACTGCGTTATGAAAACATTTAACGTCGGCGTGATCGGTCTGGGCAACCGCGGCGACTTTTTGGTCTCGGCCCTGCTTGCCGATCTGGACTATATCAACATTGTCGGTCTGTGCGACATGTATCGCGACCGCATTGACAGGACGGCGGACTTTCTGGCGGAGAAGGGGCGTCCTGTGCCGCCGGTGCAGACGGAGGACTGGAGAGCGCTGATCGACGCGCCTGAGGTGGACGTTGTGCTCGTTTTTTCCGCCTGGGCGAACCATGTGCCGGCGGCGCTTTACGCGATGCGGGCAAAAAAGCCCGTTGCCATTGAAGTCGGCGGCGCCTACAGCCTGGAGGACTGCTGGGATCTTGTGAAAACGCAGGAGGAGACCGGCACGCCGTTCATGCTGCTTGAAAACTGCTGCTTCGGCGAATATGAACTGATGGCGCTCCATATGGTGCGGCAGGGTCTGTTCGGCGAAATCGTCCACTGCGACGGCGGCTATCTGCACGATCTGCGCGACGAGATTGCCAGAGGAAACGAGACGCGCCACTACCGCTTTCATGAATACCTGACGCGCAACACGGAAAACTACCCCACGCATGAGATCGGTCCGATCGCGAAGATTTTGCGGATCAACAACGGCAACCGTTTTGTTTCGCTGGTTTCGGTCGCGTCGCGCAGCGCCGGTCTGCACGCTTATATGCTATCGCACGACGACCTAAAGAAAAAGTACGGCGAAACGGTTTTCCGGCAGGGCGACATCGTGAACACCGTGCTCACCTGCGCCGACGGCGCGACCGTTGCCATCACGCTCGACACGTCTTTGCCGCGCTATTACGGCCGCGGCCTCTGTGTGCGCGGCACGAAGGGTATGTATGAGGAGGCCACGCAGTCGGTGCTCCTCGACAGCGAACACTATGAAGGCGCGGAATGGGACTGGTCGCCGCAATTCTGCAACCGCAAGAATTATGAAGACAAGTGGCGCCACCCGATCTGGCGGCGCTACCGCGACGAAGGCGTGAAAGAGCAGGGACACGGCGGCATGGACTTCCTGGTGCTGGACGCGTTCTTTGAGGCGCTCGACAAGGATCTCCCGATGCCGGTCGACGTCTATGACGCCGCAACGTGGATGGCCGTTACCGCGCTTTCCGCGCAGTCGATCGCGAACGGCTCAAACACGGTGGCGTTTCCCGATTTTACATCCGGCCGGTGGCAGACTGTACGGAAAGAGCCGAATTGGAAGTACCGGTTCGAATGCGTTGAGTAAAAATGCAAGGAAACAGAATCAAAAAAGGACGGCGTGAACCGTCCTTTTGTTATGCTTATATGCATTACTTGTCCAGACTCTTCATCGTCGGGAACAGCAGCACGTCGCGGATCGCCGCCGAGTCGGTCATCAGCATGCACATACGGTCGATGCCGTAGCCGATGCCGCCTGTCGGGGGCATGCCGTACTCGAGCGCCATCAGGAAATCTTCGTCCGTTGTGTTGGCTTCCTCATCTCCCTGCGCGAGCGCAAGCTCCTGTGCCTTGAAGCGCTCTCTCTGGTCGAGCGGATCGTTCAGCTCGGAATAGGCGTTTGCCATCTCCCAGCCGTTCATGAAGAACTCGAAGCGTTCCACATAACCCGGGTGGCCGGGCTTTTTCTTCGTCAGCGGGGAGATCTCAATCGGATGATCCATGACGAACGTCGGCTGGATCAGGTGCTCTTCGACGAAGGTTTCGAAGAAGAGGTTGAGAATATCGCCCTTGCCGTGGCGCTTCTCATATTCCACATGGTGCTCGTCCGCAACCTTGCGGGCGTCCTCGAGCGTTTCGATCTCGTTCCAGTCCACGCCGGCGTATTCCTTTACGGCGTCAATCATCGTGATGCGCTTGAACGGCTTGCCGAGATCCATCTCCACGCCGTTGTAGACGATGGTCGTCGTGCCGAGCACGGTCTGCGCCACATGGCGGAACAGGTTTTCGGTCAGATCCATCATGCCGTTGTAATCGGTATAGGCCTGATAGAGCTCCATCAGCGTGAATTCCGGATTGTGGCGGGTGTCGAGACCTTCGTTGCGGAACACGCGGCCGATCTCATACACGCGTTCAAGACCGCCGACGATCAGACGCTTGAGATAGAGCTCGAGCGAGATGCGCAGCTTGAGGTCCTCGTTCAGCGCGTTGAAGTGCGTTTCAAACGGACGCGCCGCGGCGCCGCCCGCGTTGGAAACGAGCATCGGGGTCTCCACTTCGATGAAGCCCTGCGCGTCGAGGTAGTTGCGGATCGTGCGGACGATCAGCGAGCGCTTGATCATCGTGTCCTTGACGTCCGCGTTCATGATCAGGTCGAGATAACGGCGGCGGTAGCGCGTGTCGGTATCGGTCAGGCCGTGGAACTTCTCGGGCAGGGGAAGCAGCGACTTCGACAGCAGACGGATCTGCTGGGCGTGGACGGAGATCTCACCGGTTCTTGTTTTGAACACGAAGCCCTTGATCTCGATGATGTCGCCGATGTCCCATTGCTTTTTGAACGCCGTGTAGGCTTCCTCGCCGACGTCGTTGATCGAAACGTACGACTGGATCCGGCCTTCGCGGTCCTGAATCGACACGAAGCTCGCCTTGCCCATGATCCGGCGGGCGATGATGCGGCCGCAGATAGAAACTTCCTTGTTTTCGAGCGCGTCGAACTGCGCCTTGATCTCGGCGCTTTCGTGCGTCTGGGTCGCGAGCGTGATCTCAAACGGATCGTTGCCCGCTTCCTGCATGGCTCTGAGCTTGTCGATGCGGATCTGCCGCTGCTCGTTGATGCTTTCCTGGGTCAGTTCTTCGACCGGCGCATTGTTCTTTTCGTCAGCCATTGTTGTTCGTCCTTTCCTTACTTGGAGATCTCGACGATCTCATAGATGATCACGCCGGCGGGGGCTTCGACTTCCACCTTGTCGCCCACGCGGTGACCGATCAGCGCCTTTGCCACCGGGGACTCGTCGCTCGTCAGATAGTCCGAGCCCTTGTCTTTCGCGGTGGAGGTGGAGGAGATGATCTGGTACTTATAGGTGTCGCCGTATTCCACGTCCTTGATCGTGACCTTCGAGCCCATCTGGACGACGTCGGTGCTCAGGGTGTCCTCGTCGATGATCTTCGCGTTCGCGAGGATCGCTTCGATCTCGCTGATGCGCGCTTCGAGTTTGCCCTGGTCGTTTCTCGCTTCGTCATATTCGCTGTTTTCCGAAAGGTCGCCGTAGCCCAGCGCGACCTGGATCTTTTCCTTGATCTCCTGACGGCCGGTGACCTTCAGATATTCGAGTTCTTCCTGCAGCTCCTTGAGACCTGCCGCGGTGAGCAATACTTCCTGTGCCATAATGCATGATCCTTTCTGTGGTTAGATTTTACTGTCAAATGGATATTATATAGATTTTTGCGCGCGCTGTCAAGCGTTTCCGGCATTTTCACGCCCGCGGCCGCGGCGCTTTTTGCGACTGTCGGCGTCGCCCGGTTCCATTAAAAAGTATTCAGAAAAACAAAGTCGCATTATTGTTCCGAAACAGAAAAATGAAGCCGACGCTTTCGGGTATAATATACCAAGAACCCCCGAACGAAAGGAGAACGACATGAAATACGGTGTGCTCTGGCGCAAAACGACGAAGAACATCGGCGACGATATGCAGTCCTACGCCGAAAGCCTGTGGTACCCGCAGGTGGACTATATGGTCGACGTAGAGGATCTCGACGGCTTTCACGCGGACGACGACGAGCCGGTCGCCTGTATCATGAGCGCTTGGTACATGTGGCACAAGTGGAACTGGCCGCCGTCAAAGAGCATCTATCCGCTCTGGGTCGGCTTTCATTACAACGACGCCCACCGCGGACGTCCGCGCGGGATGCCGAGCAAATGGGAGTACCTCGACGGGATCGGCCGCGACTATATGCTCGCCCACGCGCCGATCGGCTGCCGCGACCCATCGACGGTGGAGTCTCTGGAGCAGCGCGGGATTCCCGCCTATTTTTCCGGCTGTATCACCCTGACGCTTCCGCAGCGCGAAAAGAAGACGCCCGAGCGGCCGTACGTCTGCGTGGTCGGCGTCGACAAGGCGGTCGAAAAAAAGATCCGGCGCTTTTATCAGGACAGCGGGATCGACGTGAAGGTGATCGCGCCCACGCGCCCGGAACCGTCCGGCAACCTTTCGTGGGAAGTGAGAAAAGCGCAGGTCGAGGAGATGCTCGACCTGTATCAGAACGCGCTTGCGGTCTATACCTTCCGGCTGCACTGCACGCTGCCGACGCTTGCGCTCGGTACCCCGGTGCTGCTGATCCGCAAGAGCTTCCAGTCCGACCGTTTCGTGCCGTACAAGGATTACGTCCATCACTGCACCAACAAGGCGTTTTTAGAGGGAAAGTTCGACGACTGGATGCGCGATCCGCCGCCGAATCCGGACACCTATCTGCCCGTGCGCCGTCAGTTGGAAAAAACCGTTTCTGCGTTTATCGAACAGTGCAAAAACGAAACGCGCAAGGCGTCGGAACTTTGCAAAACGACTTTTACCGACGACGAACTGATGCGGTGGCAGAACGAAACGATGAAGCTGACGCTGCATAACTACTTCATCGAGGAGCACATTGACCTGCGCGAGCTGATCGCCGCGCGGCGGGAGCTGCAGACGGCGAACGATACGATCGGCGATCTGCACCGTCAGCTGGCGGGCTACCGCGCCCTCGGAAAAGAAGCTGCGCTCAAAAAGGAGATCGCCGCCTACCGTGCGCTCGGTTCGCCGCAGGAAGCGGCGACGGCGGTGCGGCGCTACCGGAAGCTGACGGGGCTCTGGCCCGTCCGGGTGTTGAAAAGAATCGTCCGATTATTCAGAAAATAAGCAGTATCCGCCTTTCAACGAAGGGCGGATATATTTCTGATAAAATATACAAAAGTCTATTCACAAACTGAAAACTTTGTGATACAATAATAAAACACGGAGGTGACGGCATGTTTGAACGGCTGATCAATATGGAACGGATGGAAACGGCGGTATCGCTCTTCGGTTCGTTCGACGAAAACATCAAACTGATCGAGCGCGAGTTCGACGTGCGCGTTGTCGTCCGCGGCGCGGAGCTGAAGATCCAGGGCGACGTGGAAGCCGTGATGCAGGCGGAAAAGGCTGTCAACGGGCTGCTGCACCTGCTTTCCAAGGGCGAGGCGCTGAACGAACAGAATGTCCGCTACGTGATCTCCATGGTCAAAGAGGGGAGCGAAGAGAGCCTGCGCG
>JAFYDS010000031.1 GCA_017544665.1 Clostridia bacterium
CCGCAGAAGAAAAATGCAGCCTTTCGGCTGCATTTCAGTGGCGGAAGCGGTGGGATTCGAACCCACGAGCCCGTGAGGACTACCTGATTTCGAGTCAGGCCCGTTATGACCACTTCGATACGCTTCCATGTATTCAGTTGTCGGAAAAATGCAAGAAAAACAAGCAAGAACAGAAACGTTCGGAAAAGTTTGAACCACCGTGAAGCCCAGTAAAATCAAGGGTTCCGGAGGGATGATCCGGGACAGCATAGAACGCATTTCGAGTGCTGCACCTTCGACCACTCGGACAACTCTCCATTGCCCAAAGATTCTATCAAAAAAACGCGCGGTTGTCAAGGCGTTTTCGGTTTCTTTTTTGCTTTCTCCCAAATTTCTTTCCCTTCGCCCCGCGGGGCGGGACGGCGGCAGGGGAGATCACATGGCCGGACGCGCCTGAAAAAGAATAAAAAATCGTGGTTTTCTCTTGACATTTTGCGCTATCGGTGAAATAATGAAATGTAAGATCAACACGAATGTGAAAGGAGGGCGTGACGATGTATCGGACCATGCGTGACTTGCTGCGCAACCTGTATCGGATGAACCGGTCGTTTCTTCGTCTGTTGTTCCGCGGCCTGTAAGACCCATTTCTGGAGGAATCCTTATGCTCAGTGAAATCACCCGGCAGGCGCAAAGCGCGATGTCGGAACTGTTGGAAAAAGCAAATCTTCAGCCGAGATCTCTTGTCGTCGTCGGCTGTTCGTCGAGCGAAATCGGCGGCGGTATGATCGGTCACGCGTCCTCGCTGGAACTCGCGGAGGCCGCATTTGCGGGGTTGTACCCTGAATTGCAGGCGCGGGGGCTGTTCCTTGCGGCGCAGTGCTGCGAGCACCTCAACCGCGCCCTGATCGTCGAACGGGAAGTCGCCCTTTCGCGGGGCTACGAGATCGTCTCGGTCGTCCCGAAGCCGAAGGCGGGCGGCTCGTTCGCTACGACCGCGTGGGCAAATTTCAGCGACCCCGTTGCTGTGGAATTCGTGCAGGCGGACGCCGGGCTCGATATCGGGCAGACCCTGATCGGGATGCATCTGCGCCATGTGGCCGTGCCGTTCCGTCTTTCCGCGAACCGGATCGGCGAAGCGATTGTGACCGCCGCAACGACGCGACCGAAGTATATCGGCGGCTGTCGCGCGCAGTACGAATGATTTTTGAAAAGCTTTTTTGCAAAAGCTTTTTGTGTGCTGCGGCTGCCGCGCGCAGTATGAATAAGACTATCAATTGAAGGAGTATATGCCATGGCTATCAAGAAATCTTATCTCGTCGGCGGCGCGATCGGCGCAGCCGCAGCAGCAAACGCGGTACACGCCGCGCTCTTCCGCCAGAAGAAGACCGAAGTGCCCCCGCTGCCGCAGGAGCCTGTCGATGTGGACCGCTACCGCAAGCATCTGACGCAGGCGATCCAGATCAAGACGATCGCCAACCGTGATATGGACCTTGTGGACTGGTCGACCTTTGACGCGCTGCATGCGTTCATCGACGAAAGCTATCCGCTGATCCGCGAAAAGCTCGAAAAGACGATCATCCCGCCGGCGAACCTTGTCTATCGCTGGAAGGGGAGCCGTCCCGACCTCGACCCAATCGCGCTGCTCGGCCATCAGGACGTCGTGCCTGTGTCGAAGGGCACGGAACAGGACTGGGTCCACCCGGCGTTTGAGGGCTACGACGACGGCGAGTACATCTGGGGCCGCGGCGCGCTGGATATGAAGAACCATCTGGTCGGCGTACTGGAAGCCGTGGAATCGCTCCTGGAAGAAGGCTTTGAGCCGGAGCGTGACGTCTATCTGCTCTTCGGCGACAACGAGGAAGTCGTCGCGAACGACAAGAACGGCGCCCGCGATATCATGGAGTACCTTAAAGAAAAAGGCGTCCACCTTGACTGCGTCCTCGATGAGGGCGGCGCCATGCTGCCGGTCGATGTCAAGGGCGTTATCAAAGACAAATACCTCGCCGGCGTCGGCATCGCCGAAAAGGGCTATACCGATATCGAGATCTCGGTGCCCGCGAAGGGCGGTCACTCCTCGGCGCCGCCGAAGCACTCCGCGGTCGGCGAACTGGCAAACGTGATCCGCGACCTCGAAAACCACCAGTTCAAAGCTGCGTTCAACGAGAACATGAAGCTGCTGATCGAATCGGTGTCGCGCAGCATGACCTATCCGGTGCGGCTGGTCACCTGCAACGTCAAGGCGCTGTATCCTGTCTTGCTGCAGGTCTTCAAGCTGATCCCGCCGGCGGCGTGCATGGTGCGCACCACGACCGGTATCACGATGACCCAGGGCAGCCCCGCCCCGAACGTGCTCCCGCAGCGCGCGACGATCACGGTCAACTTCCGCTCGATGCCGGGTACGACCACCGAAGATCTGGTCGCCCATATCAAGAAGGTCGTCCGCAACAAGAATATCGAGGTCAACGTTCTCAACAGCAAGGAGGCGAGCACCTTCTCACCGCTCGACTCCCGCTCGTTCCAGATTATCAAACAGCTGTGTCTGGCGATCGAGCCGCGCTCCATCGTCGCGCCGTATCTCGTTATGGGCGGCACCGATGCGTGCAACTATGAGCCGATCTGCGAGAACATCTACCGCTTCGGTCCGTTCCGCGCGGACATGTCGTTAATGATGCTTTGCCACGGCACGAACGAACGCATTCCGGTTTCCTGTATGGAAGACGGTCTGCGGTTCTTCAAGAACTTTGTGAAACTGGCATCCGCTGAATAAGTCGATAGTCATCAGTCAACAGCAAAGCCGACCCCAATAAAATACCGCCGCAGGCGGCCACTAAAACAAGGCTCCCCCATTGGGGGAGCTGTCTTTTTGCGCAGCAAAAAGACTGAAGGGGCTGGGCGGCTTTTTTACATCAACTGTCGACTAACGACTAATGACTTCGTCCCTCATCCCTTCACCTCTCCCGTAAAATTTGCATACCATACCACGGGAGATGATGCTATGCTGCTCGCTTTGCTGACGGCGCTCGGCGTCGGCGGCGCGACAATTATCGGCGCACTTTGCGGCTTTTGCCTGAAACGGGTGTCGCAGACGTTGAGGCACAGCCCACCGCAGGCC
>JAFYDS010000249.1 GCA_017544665.1 Clostridia bacterium
CGAACTCGAATATGTCACCGTCACATTCACCGTGGACGGCGAAACCGTCAAGACCGAGACGATCCTGTCCGGCGCTGACGCGACCCCGCCTGCTCAGGCTGAACTGATTCAGGGCGAAGAGAACCACAAGTGCTTTTCCGGCTGGCGCGGCAGCTATACCAACGTGACTGCCGACGTCACCGTCACGGCAACATACGAGACCGAACCGCACACCTGGATCGACGGCGAAGTGACGCTGTACGCGACCTGCGTGGCGACCGGTACGCAGAACCAGTCCTGCGCCTGCGGCGCGACGAACGTCAAGACGCTCGTCATTGACGCAAATAACCACACCGGCAATAACAGCACGACCCGCGAAAACGAAGTCGCGGCGAGCTGCACGGCCGCCGGCAGCTATGACGAAGTCGTCCGCTGCGAATGCGGCGCGCTGATCAGCAGCACGCCGAAGACGATCGCCAAGCTCGATCATACGCCGGGCGCCCCGACGCGCGAAAACGAAGTTGCGGCAACCTGCACCAAGGCGGCGACCTATGACGAAGTTGTCAGATGCAGCGCCTGCACCACGGTACTCAGCCGGACGCCGAAGACCGAAGGCGCGCCGCTTGGACACAGCTGGGGCGGCTGGGTCGTCACAAAGAACGCGACCTGCACCGAGGACGGCAGCAAGACCCGCACCTGCGGACGCGACGGCTCGCACACCGAAACGGTGACGATCCCGAAGACCGGCCATGCCGATAACAACGGCGACGGTGTTTGCGACGCCTGCGGCACCACGCTCAGTACCAGCTTCCGCTGCAGCTTCTGCGACGAGTATGAGGCGAACCGTGACAAGCCTGTGATCGGCTGGTTCTACATCATTGTCCACTTCTTTATCCACCTGTTTGCACAGCTGAAGGCTTGGGTGTAAGCAATACAGTTGTTGACAAAACCAAATAGCAACAGCCGGGCTGCCCGTCAGGGCGCCCGGCTGTTTGTTATGATATGAAGCTGAATGTTTAATACCGGATCATTACGATATAAAACGGCAGCGCCCGCGAGGGTGCTGCCATTTTACTGCTTGATTATACTACTCTGCCGCGACTGTTTCTTTAGGGTGTGTGTTCACACTTTGCAGCAGTCTGCCCGGGTCGGTCGGGACGCCTCCGTGCGTTTCGCCGGGGTCAGCAAAGGAAAGCGAACCGTCATATTCTGTAGGGAAGTAGCCTTCCTCTGCGAGGGCGGCGCGCTGCTTGAGCACGGAAATGACGTATTCATGCTGATCGAGGTTGTAATCCCAGAAGAAGAAGGGGATCATCATCAAAAGGTGTCCGACAAGGTCGAACGCAAGCGGTACGGCAAGGATCCCGAAGCGGGAAGAATCCAAAAAGAGGATGTTCCAGTTGGAATTGAAGCCGCTCTTCAAAATCAGCAGGGGGATGATCAGTCCGACAAGTGTCGCGATCGGCGACACAAACCAGTTGAAGATATTGGAAAAACCCTCAAGCCGTTCACCGGAAAGGTACATCTGATAATCGCCCAGCCGGATATTCATGTCGCGTTCCGCAACTTTCGGAATTTCGCCGAAAAAGTCACGCATCCAGTATGAGGTGTACATGACGATACCGCAGGCAAGCGTGTTGCCTTTGAGAAACAGCAGCGCCATTATACAGGTCGCGCAGTGCAACATTTCAATGATCTGCCGGAAGATCCGCAGCTGTTTATAGGAGAAACGCTTGATAAACCACGGCGCGAAGAAGGTGGGAATGGTCGTACGGAACATCAGCAGCGACATCATAAGGCTGTATTCCACGCCGGAAAGCCGCATGGTGTAAAGCAGGAACACAACAGTAATGTCCAACATGCCGTTGCCGAGGGTATCAAACAGTTTGGTAAACATACTCAGCCAACGGTATTTGTTATGCATGACCTGGAAGATGCCGTACCAGAACGGGATCTGCTGCTTCTTTTCGAGCGGCGGCTGCGGGATCCGCTCCTTGATCTTTCCGGCGAATACCATCGTCAGCGCAGCGCAGGGCAGGAAAAAGCCGGGCAGCACAAAACGGTAGAAGTTGATATCGTCGAACGAACCGAGCATTGGCACGACGGCCGCGATAACGGAGTTGAGCAGGTGGCAGATCTTGATCGGGTAGGAGCGCATGAAGATGCGTTCCTGCGAGTTCGGACTGATGGTCTCGGAGCAGGTCTCGAGCTTGTTGCCGAAATCGAACATGTTATAAAACGAGAACATCAGATAGGCGATCCAGAGCCGTTCGTTGACGTCGGGGATCTGATACGCCGGCAGCCAGCCGAGCAGGATGATCATGACCGATTTCTGAATCACGTTCCCGTACAGGCTGAACTTGTAGCGCCCGTGTTTCGGGACCAGCTTTTTGCGCATGAAGATATTGCGCGCGCCGCCCCAGCCGTTGACGACAAGCTGTACGCCGAAAATCTTGAAAAACGAGTGCGCGTTGATGCCGCTCAGTCCGTTCAGCGCATGGATCAGACGGCTGCTTTCCGGAAAGAGGCTGCTGCAGTCGAAGATCAGCATCAGGACGCCGACTGCGGCGACAGAGAGATAGATCGTGTTGAGCGTACGCTCCGTTTTCTTCGGTAAAAGGCCGAGATTATCGGTCACAAACCAGTCGAGCAGGTTCCAAAGATAAGACAACGGCAGTCCGATCAGCGAGATGACGGCAAACGAGAGATACGGCAGCTCGTAGTGGTACATAATGAGGTAGCACGACGCTGCAAAGCCGATGTACTTGAAGGGCGCCTGCGCCGCGTAGTTCGCGGCGACGCCGAGAAAGACATAGAGGTATTCCTTGCCGCTGACATATTTGCCGTTGGCGGTGTCGGGAACGTTCCAATGGGCTTTCACGTCAGATAGAAAAGCGCGCAGTTTTTCCATCAGCCATCCCTCCTTTCACAGCCATAGACGACAGGCACTTCTTTTAAGAAAACTTTTCTGTGTTTCGGAATCCAGTATTCGCCGGCCTTCGGCTTGTTGTCTTCGGTGCAGCCCATCTGGACTTCATTGATTGCGTCGCAGCCGAAGAAGGCGTGGTGTCCGATACTTGTGACGGAAGCGGGAATAAAGAGGTAGTCCGCTTTGGCGCAATAGGAAAACGCGTCCGACCCGATCGTTTCCACACTGTCCGGAATGTTGAACGATCGCAGATTGCCGCACTTGAAAAACGCCATCGTGTCGATTGAAACGACGCCTTCCGGAATCGTCACTTCATAGAGTGTATCGCATTCTGCAAACGCCAGCTCGCCGATCTTTGTGACGCCCGGCTCGATCTCATATCGCAGGCAGGCGTAAAACGCCTGTATTTCCTCGTCGGAGAGATCAAATGTGTCGTTTGCAGGGTAACCGTCCTGCTGCGCTTTCAGCCAGTTTTCACGTGTTTTTCGCAGCGCGGTTGCTTTCTGTATAAAGACCGTTGCCGCGTCGGCGTTGAGAGGCTCCGGTTCGCCGAGCGCCAGCATAGAACGGTAAAGATCGCATCGCGCGGGGCAGAGGATCAGCTCGACCGCTTTGCCGTTTTCCAGCCGGTACAGTACGCCGTCAATGGAACGATAGTTTGGATTGTCGGAATCGACGATGACCGCCAGCAGGTTACTGCAGCTGTAAAAGGCGGTGTTCGGGATCTCGTGCACATCTTTGCTGATCATGATAATGGAGGTATATTCGTTGCAGCAGACGGCAAATTCTTTGACCGCGACCACTGTCTTGTCCGGTTCCGCGCTGCCGTCCTTCGCGAAGACGGGACCGACTTCCAGAACGGCGTCTGTTTTTCCGGCGTTGAACTCCGTCAGCCTGTAGCCGCCGTCAATTTCATCAAAGTAATACTTATCCTTCGCCAGCGAGCTGAAGCTGAGACCGATCGATACGCCGACAAAAAGCAGCAGCACAAGAATGAATACTGTTTTTTTCACGACGGCCTTGCCGAAAAAGCCCTTTTTGGGGTCGTCGCGGATCACAGTATCGGGCGGCGTCTCAAACAGCGGATCATACAGCAGCTGTCTGTCCGCGGTCTTTTCGATTTCGTCCATCAAATGAGCCTCCTTTTTTATTATGAATACTGCTTGATTGCCTTATGAGGAATCACGGTTTGACGCAGATATATTGACCTGCGCGCAGCTTCCGTGTCTGCTCTCCAGTCTCGTCCTTGAATGTGTATCCGTTTGGCAGGAGGATCGTTCCTTTGACGGTGTCTGGCGCTTCGATCGTCAGCAGCACTTCGCCGCCGGTCTTTTCCCATTTGACAAAGACTTTGCCGCAAAGCGCGTCGTAATGCCCTTGCGCATACGTCAACGCGCTCAGAAAATCCGGACGGATCACGATCTCGTTCGGATCGGTATTGCGGGGGTTGACGCTGATACCGACGACACGCTGGATGAACCAGCTGACGATATCGCCGAAGAAGTGGTGGTTCAGCGAATTCGGCTCGTTGCGTTTATTGTTATCGAGGAAGTCCTCCGGCAGTGCTGTCAGTCCGCGTTTGACGAACATCCCGTAAGAGGGGAAGTCGGTGCGCGTGATCATCTTGTAGGCGAGGTCGCCCAGACCGAGATCGGACAGCACGTGGAAGATGACGCGCATCCCGATCATGCCGCTGTCAAAGTGGTCGCCGTTTTCGTGGATGATCGCTTCGAGCACCTTGCCTGCCGCGGCGATTTCCTCCGGCTCAAAGACGCCGTAATAGATGCAGACTGCCTGCGCGGTCTGGGTGCGCGGCGTGATTGTCATGGTGCCGGCGTCCAAAAATCGCGCGCGCACCGCAGCTTTCAGTTCTTCATGCAAAGACGCGGCGACTGCGGCTTGCGCAGGTTTTCCCATCAGATTGAACAGGTCTGCTGTCTTTTGCGCAATATACAGCCCCATGACGGAACTGGTCAGCAGTTCGGGCGTCGTGTATTTGCTCGCGGCATTTCCCGGCTGACACCAGTCGCCGAGCCCGTAGGAGATCAGTCCGTTTTCATCACGCAGACTGTCAAGAAAGCTGAGATACAGATACAACGCGTCGGCGGATTCTTCAGCCGGTGTCAGATCGCCGCGCATCCGATACATCTGCCAGCAAAGCTCGGAAAGCACATTATCCCACGCAGGACCGTTGCCCCACGCGAAGCCGTACCTGCTGTCGTTCGGTACAACGCAGGGGATCGCGCCGTCTTCGCGCTGCGCCTTGCAGATGTTGCGCAGCCATTCGCGAAAGCTCTTTTCCGGCGTCAGCGTCAGCAGCATATGCTCCGCCGAGGTCGCCGCATCGCCCGTCCAGCCGTTCTTTTCGCGGTGGGGACAGTCGGTCGGGAAGTACCAGAAGTTGGCGAGGTCGCTGACACGCGCCATCGCACCGAGCCTGTTCATCACGTCGTCGGAACAGGTGAACGCGCCGCGTTCGCGCAGGGCGGAGTTCGCCCGCAGCATCGTCAGCGTTTCCGGCTGCACCTGCTCCGGCTGCAGACCGAACAGGACAGCGTAACGGTAGCCGTAATAGCAGAAGGAGGGGACAAAGGTTTCGTTTTCTTCGCCCTTGCAGATATACATCAGCGTTTGCCCGTAGCCGTCCGGATAAAACACGCCGACGTTGCGGTTGCTGGGTTTTCCGTACGAGGTCAGAAATTCGCAGAACTGGATGATGATCCGCTGCCCCTTTTGAC
>JAFYDS010000250.1 GCA_017544665.1 Clostridia bacterium
AAAAGGACGGCGCGCTCTGGTACAAGAATAAGGAAGTTCAGACCGAAATGCTCCTGCGCGCAGGCAAAAGTCAGGAAGAGATCGACCGGCTCGAGCTCAAGGACGACGTCCTCGTCCGCGCGAACGGCAACCCGACCTATTTTGCCGCCGACATCGCCTATCACCGCAACAAGCTCGAGATCCGCGGCTTCGACAAGGCGATCGACGTCTGGGGCGCCGACCATCACGGACATGTGGCGCGGATGAAGGGCGCGATGGAAGCGATCGGGATCTCCGCCGACCGGCTCGACATTCTGCTGATGCAGTTCGTGCGGCTGATGCGCGACGGTGAAGTGGTCCGGATGAGCAAGCGAACAGGCAAGGCGATCACGCTGGTCGATCTGCTCGAGGAAGTGCCGATCGACGCGGTGCGTTTTCTGTTCAACATGCGCGAGCCCGGGTCGCTGATGGACTTCGATCTCGACCTCGCGGTCCAGCAGACGGCGCAGAACCCGGTCTATTACTGCCAGTACGCGCACGCCCGCATCTGCTCGATCCTCAAAAAGCTCGAAAGCGAGGGCAAGGCGGCGCGCGACTGCACGCTGGAAGAGCTCGAACTGCTGAGTCAGCCGGAGGAAACGGCGCTGATCCGCTACCTTTCCACACTGCCGGACGTGATCGTCAACGCCGCGAAGAACTACGACCCTGCGAAGGTCACGCACTACGCGATCGAGCTTTCCACGCTGTTCCACAAGTTCTATAACGCCTGCCGCGTCAACGTCGAGGACGAAGCGCTTTTGCAGGCCCGCGTATATCTGTGCGTCTGCGTCAAAGATACGCTGCGCAGCATCCTGACGATGCTCAAGGTGGACGCGCCGGAAAAAATGTAATGAACCGCGAAAAGCGTCCCATACTATATTATAGTTGAATTAAGGTTGACCCTTTAAGATAAAACCGGACTAATACAAAGGAGTAAAACTATGGCTGCTGAAAAAATCCTCGTCGTTGACGACGACCTCAACATCTGCGAACTGCTCAGACTCTATCTTGAAAAGGAAGGCTACACCGTTGTCATCGCAAACGACGGACAGGCCGCGATCAAGACCTTCCGCGAGGAGAACCCCGCGCTCGTCCTGCTCGACATCATGCTGCCGAAGATCGACGGCTGGCAGGTCTGCCGCGAGATCCGCAAGTTTTCCAATGCGCGGATCATCATGCTCACCGCGAAGGGCGAAGTCTTTGACCGCGTTCTCGGTCTCGAGCTCGGCGCGGACGACTATGTGGTGAAGCCCTTCGATGCGAAGGAAGTCATCGCCCGCATCAAGGCGGTGCTGCGCCGCAGTTCCAGCGTTCCGCCGGAAGAGATCAAGGAAGTGCATTACGACAAGCTTTCGATCAATCTGACGAACTACGAGCTGAAAGTCAACGGCGTTCATGTCAACACCCCGCCGAAAGAGATGGAGCTGATCTTCCATCTCGCCAAGAACCCGAACCGCGTCTTTACACGCGACCAGCTGCTCGACGAGGTCTGGGGCTTCGATTACTACGGCGATTCCCGTACGGTCGACGTGCATATCAAACGTCTGCGCGAAAAGCTTGCCGGTGTGTCCGACAAGTGGGAGCTGCGCACAGTCTGGGGCGTCGGCTATCGGTTTGAAACAAAAGACTAACAGCTGACCCGAAGGGGCTGCGCATGCATTCATGCGGCAGCCCTTTTGTCTCGAAAGGAAGAGTCGGATGAAGAAAGATCGAAAAACCAGAAACCATATCAAGGGTCCGCTGTTTCGCCGGTACTTTTTGTTTACGGCGATGGTCGTGATGCTCGCCCTCATTATGCTCGGCGGCACGATGATCGTCTTCACCGCCAGCCAGTGGTGGAACGAGCGCACCGACGCGCTGATGGAAAACGCCCACAGTATCGTCAACGCCATCCGTGAGCGGGACCCCGATAAGTTCTTAAGCAGCGACGTCGCGATGGGCGACTTTATCGACAACCTCAAGATCGTCTCAAGCGCGACCGGGTCGGATTTCTTTTTGACGGACAACGACGGCCGCGTTATCGCCTGCAAGGAGGCGGGGCGGCTGGAGAATCTGGACGACTGCGTCTATCACGCAGGACTGCAGATTTCCGAAAACTATATGCTGCGCGCCATGCGTTCCGGCTTCCGCGATTATATCAACGACGAAGTGTTCGGCTCGGGCAAGTTCGTGATCGCGGTGCCGGTCATGATCAGCACTACGCCGATCGGCGTGCTGTTCGGCGTGGAGGACGCGATCACGGGTCTGCTCCCCTACGTCCTGAGCATTCTGAAGACCTTCTTCTTCGCGATGCTGATCTCGCTTTTGCTGTGCATCGTCATCATCTACTTCTTCACCCGCGGCATCACCGAACCGCTCTATGAGATGGAAGAAGTGACAAAACATTTCGCGAAGGGTGAATTTCAGCACCGCGCCAACGAAAACTATAAGCGCGGCTATCTCAGCGAATTCGCCGTCGCGCTCAACCAGATGGCGGACGAACTCGCCGTCGAGGAGGAAGCGCAGCGCAGCTTCATCGCCAACGTGTCGCACGAGCTGAAGACCCCGATGACCTCCATCGGCGGCTTCATCGACGGGATTCTGGACGGCACGGTCCCGAAGGATCAGGAAACGCAGTATCTGCGTATCGTGTCGAAGGAGATCCGCCGCCTGTCGCGCATCGTGGTGTCGATGCTGAACCTGTCGAAGATCGAGGCGGGCGAAGTCGATCTTGCCCCGGTCAAGTACGACATCGCCGCGCAGCTGTTTGAAACGCTGCTGCCGTTTGAGCGCACGATCAACGACAAGGATATCCAGGTGGAGGGCTTTGAGGAGATGGGCGTCGTCAACGTCACCGCCGACCGCGACCTCATTCAGCAGGTCATCTTCAACCTGCTCGACAACGCCGTCAAGTTCACGCCGGAGCACGGCACGATCACCGTCACGGCCAAAACGACCGAGCGCGGCGTGCGCGTGACGATCCGCAACACCGGCGCAGGCGTCGCGAGTGAGGAGATCGCCCGCATCTTTGAGCGGTTCTACAAGGTCGATAAGTCGCGCTCGTTCGACATCAAGGGCGTCGGCCTCGGTCTGTATATCGTCAAGACGATCATCAATATGCACGACGGTACGATCCGCGCTTCGTCCAAAGAGGGCGAATACACAGAGTTTTCGTTTGAACTGCCAAATTAAAGTAAAATTTAGTCTGCATTTTAACTTGACTTTAGCCATCCGTGATAAAACTGAAAACGAGAAATGAACAAGATGTGTCCGGCTTTGCCGGACGCCCCACACCCTCAGAAAGGTAAGGTAACCACCATGAACGACAACTTTGATCCCAACACCGGTCTTCCGATCGAGAACGAAACACCTTCGTTTGAACCGGCTGCGCCGCAGGAACCGGACGCTTTCAGCTTTGCGCAGAGCGAGCCCGAAGCCCCGCAGCAGCCCCAGCCGGAACCGCAGCCCACTGTCCCGCCGACGCCGCAGAGTTTTCAGCAGCCGACGCAGAACGGTTATCAGGGCTACGGACAGCAAAACGGCTACCGGCCGGCCTACCACTACGGCAGCCCGCAGCAGCAACAGCAGCAGCCCTACCGTCCCTACGGCTATAATCAGGCGCCGCAGCCCCCGAAAAAATCGAAGGGCACGGGCAAGAAGGTCGCTATCGCCGTATTGCTGATCGCCGTCATCGTGGGCTTTGCCGCCATCGTCGGTTCCAAGTTCTGGAAAGCGGACCGCCGTCAGCCCGTCGTGACCGATTCCAACGGTGTGACGATCTCGCAGCAAAGCGGTGAGAACAAGAACGGCAGCGACAAGATCGACGACGTCAACGTCATCAACTACGCGTCCGCCGAAGACGGCGTGCTTTCTGCCGTCGCGATCGCCAAAAAGTGCCGGATTTCCGTTGTCGGCGTCATGACCTACCAGAACGGCAAGCTGTCCGGTGAAGGCAGCGGCGTCGTGATGGGAACCGACAAAGAGGGCAAATACACCTATATCATCACCTGCGCCCACGTCGTCAAGGGCAGCGGTTTGACCTACGGCATTCTGACGCTGGACGAAAAGCGCTATGAAGCGTCGCTCGTCGCCTATGACGAACGCACCGATATCGGCGTGCTGAAGGTCGAAGCGAACGACCTCACCGCCGCGGAGTTCGGCGATTCCTCCAAGCTGGAGGTCGGCGAGACCGTTTACGCGATCGGTAACCCGGGCGGCTCGGAATACTTCGGTTCGATCACCAACGGCATCGTTTCCGCGATCGACCGTTCCGTGTCCTCCACCTATACGCTGACGTCGATTCAGCACAACGCGGCCATCAACCCCGGCAACTCCGGCGGCGCGCTTGTCAACTCCAAGGGACAGGTCGTCGGCATCAACTCTTCGAAGATCGCCGCGACCGATTATGAAGGTATGGGCTTTGCCGTCCCGATGTCCACGGTGAAACCGATCGTCGAAAGCCTGATCAAATATCACTACGTGCCGAACCGTCCGAAGCTCGGCATCCAGTACGCATCCGTCAGCTCCTATCAGATGTACTCAATGGTCGTCGCGATCAAGGGTCTGCCCGCAGGCTCGCTTGTCATCGCCGGCATCTCCAACGACAGCTCGCTCGCCAACACTGAAGCGCAGGTCGGCGACCTGATCATCGCGGTCAACGGCAAGGACATGGATGATTCCTCCGTGCTGCTCGATCTGATCGACAAGGGCGCGGTCGGCGATACGATGACGCTGACGCTGTGCCGTGTCGAAAACCGCACGTACAAGACCACGACCTTCGATGTAACGATCACGCTGGTCGAAGACAAGGGCACCACCGAAGAGCCCACCACAACGGCAGCCGGCGGCTACAACTACGGCGGCGCCAGCAGCTTCGAAGACTTCTTCCGCCAGTACTTCGGCGACTTTGGTTTCTGATACCGAACGCCGCATCAATAAAACAACAGACCGTCCGGGGCGAACCCGGACGGTCGTTTTTATTGTAACATATATCAGTGCTTGAAGCAGGCGTTGTAGCTCTTGACCCAGCGCAGCACCTTGTCGGGGTCATACGTCTTCGGCATGGCGGCGGTCACGGCGGTCGCGACGCCGATCTCCTTGCCGAGGCGCAATATCTTCTTGAGCACGCCGACGTTTTTGACGAGGCCGCCGGCCTTTGTCTTGAGGTCGTCCATCGTCATCCCGCTGAACATCGCGGCGAGCGAGGTAGAATCCGCGTCGATCGTCATGTCGTCCGCGTTGAGGATCCCTGTTTCGAAGATATAGTCGAGGTCGGCGGGCTCGAGCCGCGTCAGCAAAAGCTTGACGCAGGCAAGCGGCGCCAGATTCGCGCCGATCTCCTTATAGAAATCGCACTGGTATTTCCAAAGGGTGTAGGCCGAATACGCGCCCTCGGCGTCCGCGGTCACGGCGCCGCAAAGGAGCTTTGCCGCCTTGAGGCTGTTCGCGATGCCGGAGCCAATGATCGGCACGGTCATGAACGCCGAGTCGCCGATCGCGGCGTAGCCGTCCGCGACGAGCACGCCGAGCGGCTGCCGGACGGGAATATGCACAAACTGACCGCCGCGGACGATCTCGGTCCCGATGGCGGGATTGTCTTTGCGCAGCGACGCCACAGAGCGTTCCACCTCGGCGAGGTCGAACGGCTCGAAGCGGCCGATCAAAACGTCGGTGTGTTCCTCTTCCGCCGCGACCCAGCTGATGCCGAGCTTGCCCTCGCGCAGCAGCTGCACCTTGAATTTGTCCTCTTTTGTTTCGCAGGCTTTGTTGAAGAAGGCGCGATAGACATAGAACTGCTCATACTGCTGCACCTCGTTCTGGACGCCGAGATAGGCCGGCAGCTTCGTGCGCAGCGGCGAAGAGATGCCGCAGGCGTCGATCACAAGATCGGCATAGACGGCGCCCTGCGCGGTCTGGATCCCCGCCACGCGGCTGCCGAGCATGATCGGCGCTTCCACCTCGCAGTTGAAGACGAAGCGAACGCCGGAGCGCTCCGCGTTTTCGATCAGGTGATCGTAGATCGCCTTGCGTTCCATCTGGATCTCCAGCTTGTCCGGCTCAGTGTGCTGCTGCAGCTTGATCGTTTCGCCCGGACCGATGAAGGTCATATCCTGCTTAAGGCAGAATTTGTCCGGCGCGGGAAGGTCCATTTCGGCGGCGAAAAAGCCTTTTTTATCGAAGATATCCGTCCAGTCGTAGCCCATGTTTTCACGGGTGTGCCGTTCATATACCGTGACGTCGTAACCGCGTTTCGCGAGCAGGTGCGCGGCGGCGATACCGCCGTGTCCGCCCCCGGCGCCGATGATCTGCTTTGCCATACAGTATTTCCTCCCTTTGCAGCAGCCGTTCGGCTGTTCCTTTTTTTATTGTAGCACACCGCGCCGGAGAAATCAACCGGCGCGGCGCAGTTTTCCGCACTTCTCTTACAGAATGATACAGATCAGTCCGCTGCAGCCCTCATTGATCACGCGCTCGAGCGTTTCCTGGATCTTGCGGCGCGCTTCGGACGGCATTTTATAGAGCTTGTTGTGCAGGCCCTCGTTGACAAGTTCGCTGAGCTTTTTGCCGAAGATGTCGGAGTTCCAGATCTTTTGCGGATCAGCTTCGAACTCCTTGAGCAGATAGAGGATCAGCTCCTCCGACTGACTTTCGGTCCCGACGATCGGCGCGACCTGGGTCGTGATATCCGCTTTCATCATGTGGATCGACGGCGCTGAGGCTTTGAGCCTTACGCCGTAGCGCCCGCCCTGCCGCATGATCTCCGGCTCCTCGAGCGTCAGCTCTTCCATTGTCGGCAGCACGATCCCATAGCCCTCTCGTTCCACGTCGTCGAGCGCGCGCCGGAAGCGTTCGAAGTCCCGCTTCGCTTTTGTCAGCTCCGCTACGCACGAAAGCAGCTGCGTTTCGTCCGCGACGTCGAGCCCCGTCTGCTCCGAGAGCACCGTATAAAACAGCGTCGGTTCCATCGTCAGCGAGAGCTGCACGCTGCCGGTCCCGAGGTCGGTCCCGGTCAGTTCGCCGGACGCGACGTGCTCCATCGCGGCGAGCGACTGCAGAAACGGCGCGACGTCCCTGACCTGCCGCAGCCCCTGCGCCCGTTCGAGAACGCCGGCGACAAACGCGCTGCGCAGCGGGTGCGCTTTCGGCAAGCCCATCAGCCACGGCGCGAAGGACAGCCGCACCTCGGTCAGCGGGAAAGTGTAAAGCAGCGTTTTCATGATCTCGCAGATCTCTTCCTGTGTCAGCGCGGTGCAGTCAACCGGCATCACGGGCGTCTCGTACCGTTCCGTCAAAGCGGCGGCGAGGGTCATGGTCTCGTCCGAACGCGGCGCGGCGGAGTTGAGCAGCACAATGAACGGCTTTTGCAGTTCCCGCAGCTCCGAGACGACCCGCGCTTCGGCTTCTTCATACTCCGCGCGCGGGATCTCACCGAAGGAGCCGTCGCTCGTGACGACAAGCCCGATCGTGGAATGCTCGGTGATCACCTTCTGCGTGCCGATCTCCGCCGCCATATTGAACGGGATCTCCTGTTCGAGCCACGGCGTTTTGACCATCCGCGGCTGCTCGTTTTCGATATAGCCGATACTGGACGGGACGATATAGCCGACACAGTCGATCAGCCGGACGCGCGCCTGCGCCCCGGGCTCGAGCGTAATCGACGCCGCCTCTTCGGGGATGAACTTCGGCTCGGTCGTCATGATCGTTTTACCGGACGCTGACTGGGGCAGCTCGTCCCTGGCGCGGTCCTTTTTCGCTGCGTCCTCCATGTGCGGGAGGACAAGCACGTCCATGAACCGTTTGATAAACGATGATTTTCCGGTCCGGACCGGACCGACGACGCCGATATAGATATCCCCCTGCGTCCGTGTGGCGATCGACTGATAGATAGATTCTGGCATACACATTCCTCCGCCTGGCATTCTTTTTGCTAATGAGTATGCGGCAAAGAAGCAGAATATGAATCAGCGAAAGGCAGTTGAAAACAACGATCAAAAAAAGAAAGCGCCGGAGCGCTTTCTTTTCTATATTTTGGGCGTTTATTCAGCGTCGTCCGCGGCCTTGTCCGCCGCGTCTTCCGCCGCATCTTCAAAAGCCGCATCCTGCACAAAGGCGGGCGCCTTGAAGGCCTGCGCAAGAACCTGCTCGAGATCCTTCGCGTTCTTCTTCATCACGATCATACTGATGATATTGACGATGGAGTGGATGATCAGGATGATGCCGATAGCCATGGTCAGCGAGATCGAGGACAGCACCGGCGAATACAGGACGCAGCCGCCGATCAGGATGTCGATGATATGGATGATGATCATGAGCACCCAGGGCGCGCCGGTCCCGCGCAGCGCGGCTGCAATGCGGATCCCGCCGAAGCAGTTTAATGATTTTTAATAGCCAAAATTGACCGGTCGCTTTTCTCCGCGGCTTAAGCGTTCACCAGAATCAGCAAGCCGAGGTCGAGAATGAGCATCGACATGAACGCGAGCGGACCCATGAAGAACGCAAGGATGTTCGCCCCGGCGACTGCCTTGATCGGCATCGTGGTCTCGGCGTGCGACACATTCTGCCAAAGGACGCGCACGTCCGCGCCGCTGCGGTAGAACTGATCGAGCCCGAGGTTGCCGTCCGCCGCCTCGGTAAAGCCGCAATCCCGGATCGCGTCGCAGAAGAGGGTCGCCATCTCTTCGCTCTTGAGCGTGATCCGCGCCTCCATCCGCAGTTCTGTCGCCGGTTCCTCGACGCGCAGGTGGCCCGGCTTGAAGCCGGTACACCACCAGTAGGAGTCGTACGGCCGCGTGAACTGGCGCTCGTAGGTACCGAAGCCGGTGGTATCATGATAGAGCGTCATCTCCATGTTCATCCAGTCGCCGCTGTCGGCGCACTGATAGGTCGTGAAGACGGTGTCGTCGAGCCCGGTGTGCCGCTTGGTGTAGATCCCGATCTCGGAGCCGTAGAAGACGAAGCCGTACTGTCCTTTCCAGAACTGGATCATCCAGTCCTTGCCGTCATAGGGGAACTTGACGCGGACATAGTCTGTCTCGAGCATCGCGTAGGGCGCGACGAGATCGTAGAACTTGGAAAAGCCGAGCGACTTTTGCCACGCCGCCTTGTCGTTGGCGTAGTAATAGTCGTCCTGATAGCTGTACTGATAGCTGAGAACCTGATTGCTTTTCAGATAATCGCGTACCACGTTGCCGCGCTTGACGACGTAGATCGTGATCTCGTCGTGCAGCGTCATTCCGTCAACGGACGCGTCCACGCCGATCGTCGCTCTGCCGACCGCGATGCCGGTGACTTTACCGCTGCGGTCCACCGTCGCCGTCCAGCTGTCGCTGCTGCTCCAGTTATAGGATGGTTCGCCCGTCACGCCGGTCACTTCCGCAGTCAGCCGGATCGACGACAGCACATTGACCTCGACGCTGTCGGCGTGGATCCTGACGGCGGGCGCAGCATCCTCCGCAGAGGTAAAGAAGGACGGGACCATCGCGCCCAGCAGCAACAGCGCGAGCGCATAGACCGTGATTCTTTGAAACCGTTTTTTCATGTGAATACCCTCCCCTTTTGATTAGATCTCATCATAAGCCAGCGCGCGGCAATATAGCTTTGTCCGCGCGGGGTCGGCAAGATACGGCTCACCCTGCGCGATCTCCAGCGGCGGACCGACCGGCAAAAGCCCGGCGTCCGGTTTTCCGTTGAGATACAGCTTGAGCACGCCGCTGTCTTCGCGGACGGCGCAAAGCTGAACGAGATCGACGACGTCGGACGCGGAGCTCAGCCGCGCTTCGCCGACGCAGAACAGCACCCGGTTATGCTCGAGCGATACGCTGACGTCGTTTTGCGAGAACAGCAGACGATCGCCGCCGGGGTCCGCCGTGATCTTTACGGAGAAGCCGCCGCTTCCCTGCAGCCCACCGCTTCGCACAAGATCGTCCTCCCAGCAAAGGAAGCGCAGATCCAGCGTCTGCGGTACACGCAGCGGATCGGTCAGACCCCTCAGGGTCAGCGCGTTTTCTTTTGCAAAGGGCTGCGAGAAGGTCAGTCTGACGCCGCAGCCGTCGCAGAACGGCTCCGCGGTTTCGATCGGATTCGAAGCACAGGCAACGCCGTCCCAGAACACGAAGCTATCGCAGGTCACTTCCAGCGTGCGCGGCGCTTTGACGCGCAGCCGCACAGCACGGACCGGCACAGAGACGCCGAAGCGTAGCAGCTTTGTTTCATACGGCGCCAGAGAGACCGGCAGCGCGTCGCCGTAGCCGTGAGCGCCGAGATCGCCCGCGTCCGTCAGCGGGAGCAGCTGCGACAGCGGCAGAGGCGCGACGCTCTTTTGGACGCCGAGCGTCTCGTCGAGCGGAAGCGTCAGCGACTGCGGACGGTCGGCGGGGTTGCGGATCAGCAAGATGCCCTCATGGGGCGTAAAGGCGGCGTAGCCGTAAACGGCGCCCTCCTGCGGGTCGCCGCCGAACAGCACAGCGTGCTGCAGCACCTTGCGGTACCGCTTCGCGAAGCGTTCCGCCGCGGCGCAGATCCGCCACTTGTTTTCGTCCATCGTTCCGCAGCCGAAGTATTCTTCGGTCAGATTGGCGCCGCGCGCCAGAACGGCGTAAAGATACATCCGGAACTGCTCGTCCGTCATCTTCAGCTTGCTTTGCACGCCGAAGATCGGGTCGTGGTGATAGAGCCGCGCAGGCGGGAAGCAGAACTGGCGCACCGCATAGAAGTCGTAATACCGCCCGTCGCGGTAGGTCAGCGCAGCGTCGGCGTCGCAGCCGCCCTTGCCGATCTTTTTGCGTCCGAGATCGTCGCTGTTCTGGATCCAGACGCTCTGCACCCACTGCAGCAGCCACGGGCTCGGTTGTGTAAAGCAGGTCAGGTTGAGAAACAGCGGTCGTCCCGCCGCCTGATGCAGCCGTTCGAAAAGGTTGATCCAGCGCTCCCAGAGGTCGCTGTAATAGTAGAGGTCGTCCTTGCCGCCGGTCGCGTGATCGTGCCGTTTGTCGCGGCAGGGAGCCAGCGCCATGCCGTCGATCTTCCAATAGGTGAGACTGCCCTCGCGAATGCAGTTTTCCATAAACGCCGCGAGCTTTTCGGTATAGGCGTCGCTCGCGACACAGATATCGCGGCTGCGCTTGTTGCAGCGCCCGTAGCCCGCTTCTTCGATTGCTTTCGCGAAGCGGTAGGTCTTCCCGTTATAGCCGCCGCGCGGACCGATCCACAGGCCGAGCGACGCGCCGACGGCGCTGAGCGCCCGCGCAATGGGCTGCAGCCCGTTGGGGAACTTTTCGTTGAACGTCCAGAAATCGGCGTCGTAGTCGTTCCAGCCGTCGTCGATCACGAAGCTGTCCAGCGCGTCGCAGCCGGCGGCATTGCGGGCTTTATCGAGGTCGGCGATATCCTGCAGCAGGGTCTGCTCGTCGATGTCGAGCATCCGGTCGAACCAGGAGTTATACTGGATCCGCGGCCGCGCGGGGCGGGCGATCTTGTCGATATAGGCGAAGAACGCGGCGCGCACGCGCTCGAAGACAGGCGATTCCGCGACGCCGAAGACGAACGGCTCGCTGCGGAACGCGCCGTCAGTCCCGATGAGCACATCGACGGTTTTCCCGTAATAGCGCTTGGCGAACGCCACGCCGCCGCGGATCGCGTTGCGCGCGGCGGGAAACGCACAGCCGAAAAAGCAGTGATCTACGAAGAAGGGCTGACCGAGCATCAGCGGCAGCGTGCCGATATGCGCCCGGTCCTGGATCGGCAGCGACCAGCCGGACGAGCCCTGCGGCAGCACGAATGGGGCAAAATCGATATGGTCGAGCGTCGCTTCTCCCTTGCCGTTTTCCCGGCGGAGCGTCAGCGTCGATTGCAGAAACGAATCGTACCGCAGCAGCTGTACCGCATAGACGGCGGTGAGTTTGCACCCGTGGATCCGAAACGGCCGGAAGGTCACCTCCAGCGTCTGCTGTTCGCCGATGTTGTCGAGCGACGCCGAGAGGATCTTCAAGTCGGACGCGCTGATCTTTGTTTTGCCGAGCGCGCCGTTGAAATACAGACTGAACAGCGTAGTACCTTCCGCCGGCGTCAGCGCAAGGTTTTGCTGCGCGTTCGTCAGCGTAAAGCCGCTCAGCCGGTTTTTCTGGACCGGGAAAGACAGGGACACAAAGCTGTTTTCAATCGTATAACAGGCGTTCGCCGTAATGTCCGCCATCGTTCTCTCCCCTTTCTGAAATGGTGATGCACGTGAAAAGCTGCCGTAATGGCAGCTTTCGTTGTATATGTTGCAATCAGATGATGCTGTTCGCCCAGTCGATGACGTCTTTGCAAACAGTGTCGAAGAGCGCGGACTCGTTGAGGATCTCATGGCGGCCGCCCTCATAGATATGCATGGTGATATTTTTCTTGCCGTTGGCGGCGAGCATATCGCGCACCTTCTTGACGCCGTCGCCGTAAGGGCCGACCGGGTCGTCTCCGCCCGCGATCATCAGGACAGGGAGTTCCTTATCGAACGACGCGAACCAGTCTTTGCCGGACACGTAATTCAGCAGTTCGAACATATCGCGGTAGCCGTTGGCGGTGAACAGGAAGCCGCAGTACGGGTCGGCGATATACTTATCGACCTGGAACTCGTCTCTCGACAGCCAGTCGAACGGCGTTCTGGCGGGGGTTCTCTTGTTGTAGGTGCCGAACGCGATGTTGTCGATCAGCTTGCTGCGGTAGTGGTCGCCCTTGACGGCGGCGACCAGTTTCGCGATCAGGATACCGGCAGCGGCGGCGGGGTTCGGACCGGCGGTACCGCAGAACACGGCGCCGGCAAGATCCTTCGCGTATTTCGCGGAAAAGGCGCGGGAAACGAACGAACCCATCGAATGGCCGAAGAAGATATAGGGCTTGCCCGGGAACTCGCTCTGTGCGATCTCCATCAGCTTGCGGCAGTCGCCGATAAACGCATCCCAGCTGCCGTCCTTTTTGCCGAAGTAGCCGAGCTCGTCGTCGTTCTTGACGCTCGCGCCGTGACCGACGTGGTCGTTGATATAGACGGCAAAGCCGTTGGCACAAAGCACATCCGCGAACGGTTCGTAGCGTTCCTTATGCTCCGCCATACCGTGCGCGATCTGGATCACCGCTTTGACGGACGCGGGATCCTCCGGGAGAAATTTTGCGACGTGGATGTCGCAAAGGCCGGAAACCGATGGAAATGTAAACTCCGTTTTGACGCTCATAATACTGTTCCTCCGTTGTTTTCTTTTTTTATATTATAGCATACTTTTTTTCCAAAAGTCAATCATTTTGTCATCGCGGAAACGCGAGAAAGCGTCATAATCAATAGAGGATTTTCACCGAAAAAAGCCGAACAAGCCGAACAAACCGCGCCGTTTGTTCGGCCGCGAAACACTGAATTCCGCGCATTTTGGGAGAAAAAAGGCGGTGTCTTTACTACATTTTCATTCTAAGTCCGTTTTTGAGGACAACGAAACGAAATTTTCTGAACATTTGTCTTGACTTTTTTGAAAATGGTGCTATAATGAAATCAGAAAACAAGAACGAATGTTCTGCTATGGAGGTTATTACAATGTTTGAAACCATGCAATCTTTTCTCGCCTGCTTTATTCCGTCGCTTTTACTGATCGTCCTCGGGATCCTCTTTGAAGAAAAACTGATCGCGTTTGAGGACCGCATCGCGCAGCGCCTGTTCGGCGGCAAAAACAAAAAGCGCGCCCGTCGCGTCGCGCCGCATCCGCAGCAGCGTCCCGCCCTGCACCTGGTAGAGCCGCAGCGCGTTGACCGCCGCAAAGGCAAAAACCGCGCCGCCTGAACGAAACCGGCGAACCGTTGACAGTTTCTGTCTTTCTCTTTTTTCTCTATCCTTATCAAACGAAGCACCGTCCGTTTTGGGCGGTGCTTCGTCGTGTCACGCGCAGAAACGGTGATTGCCGATCGTGACGATCACGGGGCGCGAGAGCATATAGGCGTTGGTCGTCTTGGCGGGGTTGTAATAATAGATCGCGCCTCCGCTCGGGTCCCAGCCGTTGATCGCGTCCTGCGCCGCCTTGCGCGAGGTCGCGGTAGGAGAGACGCTCCAGTTGCTGTCATTGACGGCGGAGAAGGCGCCCTTTTGATAGATCACGCCCGCGATAGTGTCGGGAAATGACGGGTGGCGCACCCGATTAAGCACGACGGCGCCGACCGCGACCTGTCCGGTGTAGCTCTCCCCTCTCGCCTCCGCGGCGATCAGCTTCGCGAGCAGCGTGATATCCGAACTGCTGTAGCCGCCGTTGGCTGCGCTGCTGCCGCCGTTATCCAGACCGAGGTACAGCAGCGTCTTCGGTCCGGCGATGCCGTCCGCCGTGATCCCGACGCGCTTCTGGAACGCGACGACCGCTTTCTTCGTCTGTGCGCCGAAAACGCCGTCCACCGAGCCGCCGTAGAAGCCGAGCGACTTGAGCTTTTGCTGGACCGCGCGCACCTCCTGCCCGCGGGAACCGAGTTGTGAGAGCGTATAGACCTCCGTCTGTTTCGCCGGCACGTGTCGCTGCAGCGCCGCCCCGCCGGTCAGAAACAGAGCCAGCGAGAGGAAGAAGGCAAAAAAGCGTCGTCTGAAAGGAGCTTGCATGAAACCATCCCTTTTTGTGTTGATAAAGGTAGTTTGTGCAAGCGTGGGAAAAATATGCGTATTGCAAAATTGCAATAGCGCGAGAAGGCAAGAGGGACAAGGGACAAGGGATTAGGGATTAGGGATTAGGGACTAAAGGACTAAGTCAATGGAGAATGGCACAGAAACAACCTCGCGGCGAGCCGAGAAAGCTGGCAGTACGCAAAGCGCGCTGACTGAAGGAGTGCCTTGCCTTTACGCACTGTTTTCCGACCGCCGTTACTGCCGCGACACCCCCTCAGTCGCCTGCGGCGACAGCTCCCCCAAAGGGGGGGCGCCACAACACCCAAAATCCAAAACGCAACACCCATCTGCCGATACGGCGGCGCTACGGTTTCCTTCGCGGCGCATCATGCACCGGCACGGATTGTTCTCCCGCGTCAATTCCGCATTCCGAATTCCGCATTCCGAATTGAAAAAGCCGCCCCGAAGGGCGGCTTTTTGTTTACTGCGCTTGCAGTTCTTTGAGCAGCTTGGTGCAGATAGTGTTGATCGCCGACTGGGTCGGGTTCGCTTCGATCTTTTTGATCTTCGCTTCATAGGTCGGGCGAAGGGTTTCGTCCGCCTGGTCGAGCAGGTAATACAGCGTATCTGTGTACAGACCCATCATATCGGAAAAGCTCTTCTTGCCCCAGACGGTGCTGCCGCGGTCGCCTTTTCCGGTGAAGGTCAGTGCCGCCTTTTCCAGCTCCCAGTCCCACGCGATCACGGGATAGATCACGAACGTTTCGCCGTTCAGCTTGATTTCGAACGAGCGGGAGTTGCGTTTTGCAAAATAGAGCTTGTCGATCTTCGCGTTCTTTTCGATGTTCTCTTTCGTGATCGCGACATTCGACAAAATCGAAACGGTCTGCGAATGGTTGCACGCGACGGTGTCGAGCGAAGCACCCTCTTCCTTGTCGAAGATCACGACGTCCCATTCGCCGTACATCTGCTTCGCGGTGAACTTTTCCTTGACGGTCTCGTTGTCGTACGCCTCCGGCACGGCAAGCGGCCAGCCGCTGTCGTCCCAGAAGATCTGGCGAATCTCCATCGCGCTCTTCGCGTCCACATTCAGCTCGGCTTTTTCCGCCGCGTCAACACCGACCTGCAGCTCGCCTTCCACCTTGAAATAGATCTGCGAATGCGTCGCCATGATCCACTTGCCGTCCGCAGTCTTGATCACGCTCGGACTGGCGGTGGAGGCTTTGCCGGCGTTCTGATACGAGACGCCGCCGTTGTTGGAGCGGTCGAAGTTATAGCCGGCGATCAGGATGTCGCCCTTCTGATACTGCCCGCGGTTGGAGAGCGTTTCGAACTTCGCGACGTTGTGTCCGAGGGAATCGAAGTAGGGACCGGCGGGGCTTTCGCTGCGCGCGACACGCACGCTGCAGTTGCATTCGTCGGTACCGTAGGTCATCAGCAGGTAGTAGTAATCGCCTCTGCGGACCACTTCCGCGCCCCAGATGAGACAGCCCTCATTCTTCGGGAGGGTCGGGATCGAGCCGGGACGCGCGATCAGCGCGCCGGTATGGTAGCGCGTGACGCCGTGGACGGTCGAGATCTTTTCGCCCTCGGCGTTAATGGTGCTGTTCTCTTTCAAAAGACCGGTCTGCGGATCGAGCTCCAGCAGATAGAGCGCGCCGTTGACCTCCGCTCTGCCCCAGGTGCCGCCGTAAGCCATGTACATACTGCCGTCCGCGCCGCGGAACACGGAGGGATGGACGGCATAGGACGCGTCGTAATGATCGCTTTCCGCTTTCTTTTCACCGGCGGAGGGCGCCATGCCCGCGTTGTAGCCGCAGGTCGAAAGGACGATGCCGACTTCGGTCCACTTCTTGTTTTTGATCGCGTCTTCCAGATGCTTTGTCGCCACGCAGAAGATGGCGGCCTCGTTGGCTTCCTCCGCCTTGGAGATCGCGAAATAGAGGTAATAGGTCTTCCCGACGCGGATAATCTCCGGAGAAAGGAGCGTGCGGTTGCTCGTCGCGGAGGAGTATCTCTTGTCCTTCTCGTAGCCGTGTTCCGCCGCCCAGGCTTTCACGCTGTCAAACTGATCGAAATCGAGCGCCAGCGTGCTGTCGTCAGTCGTGACGGTCTTGAAGAAGTTGGTCTTCCCCGTCCAGTTGATCAGGTCCTTCGAATGGACGACGATGTTGTCGGAACAGAATGCGTAATAGTTGCCGCTTTCCTCGTCATAGATGATGCTCGGATCCTTGAGGTTGTAGGCGCCGAGGGAGCCGAGATAGGGCGTGTCGCCGGTAACGTCGATCGACGGCGCGGGCAGAGAAAGCGTTTCGGTCGTGATCTCCTGATCCTGCGTCGGTTCGCCGGGCTTGAAGGTGGCGTTGATCGTCATCTTCCGCGTCACCTTTGTGCGGTACTGGAGCATCGAGACTTCCTTCGTCACGTTCTCTCCGTTGACCGTCAGACGGTCGAGGTCGTAATAGCCGCGCTCGCTGCGGGACGGATTGATATGGACCGTCAGGTATTCGCCGTATTTACAAAGCACGCGGAACTTTTGGTCGGTGCCTTCGGTACGGAAGCTGTCAACAGTCAGCACGCCGTTGTCGAAGCTTTCCACAAAGACGACGTAATCGTGCTGAAGATAGTAGTAAACGAACGCGCCCGCCACGGCGACGACAAGCAGCAGCGCCAGCAGCATGAGCACAAAGAATTTTTTCATGACAGATCCCCTCCGTGGTTAATCGACCGTCAGTGACGCAATGATATCGGAATACAGTTCGACGGCGTGATCGAAGAAGTTGCGTTTGACCCGTTCGATCTGATCGCGCTCGGCGACGTACACGGTCAGCTTCATCAGTTCGATGCCGACGTCAAAGACGGTGAACGTCACATGAAAGCCGCCCTGTTCCAGTTCGGCGACCTCCACCTTGCTTTCGCGGCGGATCCGTTCGCGGGAGAGCACCGCCCACGCGGCGCGCACCGCCTTTTCGCGGATGGCGCGCGGCAGGGAGTTTTCGATCGCAGCCACGTCGAACCGCGCCCGGGCAGACAGAGACATCATCTCTTCCTCTCCCTCGAGCTCACAGATGAGGTTCCCGTTCTTGACAAGGTCGCTCATCGCCTGATTCACTTCAAAATAGTTCGCGATCGGGTACTCCTGCAAGATCTCGTTGATCTGCGCGCGCGACAAGGGACGGTCGAGCGATTTGAGCAGATAGCAGACGAGGAGTTTGATTTCGGTCTGTTCCCGCAGACCGCCCGGCGCGATGCCTTCGCTGAAAGATTGCTGTTCCATGTAGATATCCTCTCTTTCAGAAATACAGAATAATACAACGTATATCATAACACAAGAACGCAAAAAAAGAAATGACTTTTTTCTGAATTTTTTGTCGCATTCCTTTGAAATTTTTGTCCGCTTTGTCATTTCATTGACAAGAAGGGCGCGATGGGCTACAATAGCTACAATAAAAGAAGAATGAAAGGAGCGTGAGCTTATGCCGGCACGCTATTCCACCTTGCTGTTCGACGCGGACGAAACGCTGTTCGACTTTTTGAAAGCGGAGCAGTCGTCGCTCGAAACGGTCCTCGCCGCGCGGGGACTGCCCCATGGCGCAGAGATCTTACAGCGCTACCACGTGATCAACGACGCGCTCTGGCACGCGTTCGAACGGGGCGAAATCACGAAAGAGGATATCAAGAAGACGCGCTTTGCCAAGCTCGCAGAGCAAAGCGGCTTCCCGGCAGGGACGGACACCGACGAGATCAACGGCGCCTATCTGCGCCAGCTCGGCGAAAGCGACTTTCTGCTGCCCGGGGCGCGGGCGTTTTTACAAACGCTCTATGACGCGGGGTTCGACCTCGTCCTCATCACGAACGGCGTCGCGCAGACGCAGCTGCGCAGGCTCGAAAAAAGCGGCCTTTCTCCCCTGTTTTCCCATGTGTTCGTCTCAGAGGCGGTCGGCGCGCAAAAGCCGTTACGCGCGTTTTTCGACGCCGTGCTGGACGCGATCGACGAGAAGGACAAAGCGCGGGTGCTCGTGATCGGCGACTCGCTCATGTCGGATATCCGCGGCGCGTACAACGCGGGGCTCGACTGCGTCTGGTACAACCCGAAAGGGGCGGCGAACGACGCCGGGCTCCCGGTGACGGCTATGGCGCGTACCTATAAAGAGATCGAAGCCTTTCTCGGGCTGTAGGAGCGCTCTTTGCGGCCGCTGAATTTCCAAAAACGCTTGACAACCGCCGCGCCGATTCAGTATAATAGAAGCAGGAACCGGACGGCGACAAACCGCCCATCCAAATTACATGACGGAGGACTGATTCCAATGAAAAAGTATTACTGCCCCGTGTGCGGGTATGAGAGCGACGAGCCGATCGAGTTCTGCCCGATCTGCAAGGCGAAGATGAAAGAGCGCGAGAGCGCGGAAATGACCTGGGCTGCCGAACACATCGTCGGCGTCGCCAAGGACGTCGATCCCGAGATCAAGCAGGGTCTGCGCGACAACTTCAACGGCGAATGCAGCGAGGTCGGGATGTATCTTGCGATGAGCCGCGTGGCGTACCGCGAGGGCTATCCGGAGATCGGCCAGTATTGGGAAAAGGCCGCGTTTGAAGAGGCGGAGCATGCCGCGAAGTTCGCGGAGCTGCTGGGCGAAGTGCTGACGGATTCCACCAAGAAGAATCTCGAAATGCGCGTTGCCGCCGAAAACGGCGCGACCCAGGGCAAGACCGACCTTGCAAAGAAAGCGAAGGAACTCGGCCTTGACGCCATCCATGACACCGTACACGAGATGGCAAGAGACGAAGCCAGACACGGCAAAGCCTTCAAGGGTCTGCTCGACAGATATTTCGGCTAAGCGAAAAGACAACAAAAAATGCAGTGCTGACGCGAGTTGGCACTGTATTTTCTTTTCTTCACCTTCCTTCCCTTTGTTGTTCTTCTGTTTTGCTTTTTCCCTTTTTTGTTGTACAAAGCATTGTACCTTTTACATCTTTTTGTCACCTAAAATAGGTCAAATTGTACTTCACACAAATTGTACAAATTAGCAAGTCAATTATATGCTAAAAAGCCTTATAAAACAAGGACTTTTTGACATCTCTTAATCATTTTTTTAAAATCTACTCTCGTCCTTCTAACATCTTTTATACAAAAACCAATGAGAGCTAAAAATGCCCTCATTTTTTTGAAAAAAACTTTTCAATTATTTTAGTGTTTGCATTTAATACGACTGGTTTTTCTGAGATTCATGCTATACTATAGTCACAGAAGGCAAGGGAAAAACAAAAACCCCGAAACCTCTGAATATAATTTAGAAGGAGTCGATAGAAATGACGACACTCAGAATCAATCACAAGAATCACACAATCGAAATGCCCACCAAGAAGTTTGCGAATGC
>JAFYDS010000251.1 GCA_017544665.1 Clostridia bacterium
CCGACCTTGAGCAGGCAATCCTTTATACCGTTACCGTTGCGGACCGTCAGCTCACGGTGAATGATTTTTCCTATACGCAGTATCTCGCGCTCAACAAAGAGACCGGCGAACTGGAAGCCATGACGACGGAAAACTGCAACACGGAAAACTGGAAAGCGATCGACCCCGAAACCGAAGCGCGGCCGTCGCGTCTGATGCGGTTTTTAACCTCGCTGTTCAACATGATGCGCCTTCTTGTGAACCTGATCCGGCAAAAGCTGGGCTAAGTTGAAAGCAGCGGAATCTGCCTCTTGCTTTTTTTGCAAATTCATGCTATGATTTTTCCGTGGACCGATTCGCCTGTCCGCGGATTCTTTTTTGCAAAGGAGAACGGAACGATGAAAGAAAAAAAGGCCGTCGAACCCGGGGCGCAGCACCCGAATAAGATCGGCATCAAGGAGGGCATGGGCTACATGCTCGGCGACGCGGGCAATCTGTTCGTGCTGACCTATGTGTCTTACTGCCTCAAGCTGTTCCATACCGACGTGCTCGGCTTCAGCGGCACAAAATCTGCCCGGCTGTTTCTTTTTACAAGACTTTGGGACGCAATCAACGATCCGCTTTGGGGCATGGTCGTTTCCAAACGCAAGCCCTCAAAGGACGGCAAGTTCCGCCCCTATCTCAAATGGGTCAGCGTTCCGCTCGGCATCTCGGCGATGCTGTGCTTCGTTGATTTTTCGCGCTTCACGAGCAATCAGGCGATCATTCTGCTGCTCGCGTATGTGACCTATATCGCGTTCGGTATGCTCTATACCGGGATGAATATTCCGTTCGGCTCGCTCGCCTCGGTCATCACCGACGACCCGGACGGCCGTACGCTGCTTTCGACGTTCCGTTCGATCGGCGGCGGGATCGGCGGCGCCGCGCCCTTGCTGCTCGCGCCCTTCATCATCTATGTGAAAACGACCAACGCCGCCGGCGAAGAGGTCAAGGCTGCCGACGGCACGCGGATGCTGCTGTTCGGCACGGTCATGGCGGTGCTGTCGATCATCTTCTATATGGCGTGCTACAAGACGACCAAGGAGCGCGTCCCCTCGGAAGAGGAACCGAACGTCGATCTCAAGAAGACCTACCTCGGTCTTTTGAAGAGCCGCCCGTTCGTCTCCGTGGCGCTCGCGGGCATCCTGATCAGCGGCCAGCTCCAGTTCGCTTCGCTGAACCAGTACCTCTTCAAGAACTACTTTGAAAACCCGAATCTTTCCGTGATCGGCACCATGGCGAACTACGCGCCGATGGTGATCATGATTCTGCTCACGCCGCGGCTCGTCAAGCGCTTCGGCAAGAAGGAGCTGGCGGGTACCGGCTCGTTCTTTGCGGCGGCCGCCGCTGTGGCGATGTTCTTCGTCACACCGCATCTCGACCGCCACGGAGCTGCGCCGACCGTATTCTTCGCCCTGCTCTTCGTGATCGGCTTCGGTTATTCGTTCGTCTCGATCACCAACTGGGCGGTCGTTGCCGACGTGATCGACTATCAGGAGTACAAAACCGGGCTGCGCAACGAAAGCGCGATCTACGCGGTCTATACCTTCTGCCGCAAGCTGGGGCAAACGCTCGCCGATGTCGGCGGTCTCTACCTGCTCGAAAAGTTCGCGGGCTACGACGGCGCCACGATGAGCAACCTTGCCTACATCGACCAGCCCGCCCGCAGCGCGATGGTCAACACCGTCTCCGACGGTATCCTCTTTATCTGCACGCTGATTCCGGCGATCGTCTATACCCTCGTCTGGGCGCTGATGCAGTTCGGCTATCCGCTGACCAAAGCGCGGCTCGAGCCGGTCTACGCCTATATGCGCGAAAAGCGCGGCGAAGTGATGCAGGAAGCGTAAACCACCTTTGTAAAAAAAGAAAACCGCCGGATTCACCGGCGGTTTTGTGTTATGTCTTAAGACTTGCGCGCGTGGCACTGATCGTGCAGCGCGCAGTGTTCGCAGCCGCAGCCGCAGGAGGTCTGCCCGGTCTTTTTATCTTTGCGCAGTTTGTAAACGATCAGAATGACGACGGCGATCAGCACGAGTACAAGCACGATCGTGCCGATGTTTGCCTGCAGCCAACTCAACATGGGAATCCCTCCTTTTTCTTTATTACTGAACGGTCAGTTTTGTTGCTTCCTGATACTTTTTGAAGAACAGCATATAGATCATACCGGCAATCAGCGCCAGCGCACAGATGAAACCGATGACGTTGAAATGTCCGGTGCATGCGCCGCCGATCTGGTTGATACACAGGGCGACTGCGTAGGCGAACAGGGTCTGGTAGCCAATGGCGAACCATGTCCATTTGGCGCTGTTCATTTCGCGCTTGATCGCGCCGATCGCGGCGAAGCAGGGCGCGCAAAGCAGGTTGAACACCAGGAACGAGAAGCCGGTGACGCCCGTGAACGCCTGATGCAGCGCCTGCCACGCGGTCAGCTCGCCGCCGCCGTAAAGGATGCCCATCGTGCCGACGATGTTTTCCTTTGCCACGAGACCGGTTATGGAGGCGACAGCCGCCTGCCAGTTGCCCCAGCCGAGCGGCGCGAAGATCCAGGCGATCGCGCTGCCGATCCGGGCCAGGATGGACAGGTCGAGTTCATCCTCCGCCAGCATGCGGAAACCGTCCTGCGTGAAGCCGAAGTAGCTGGTGAACCACACCACGATGGTGGAAAGCAGGATGATGGTGCCGGCCTTTTTGATGAAGGACCAGCCGCGTTCCCACATGGAGCGCAGCACGTTGCCGAGGGTCGGCCAGTGGTAGGCCGGCAGCTCCATGACGAACGGCGCGGGCTCGCCCGCGAACATTTTGGTCTTTTTCAGCATCACGCCGGAGACGATGATCGCCGCCATGCCGATGAAATAAGCCGAGGTGGAGATCCACGCCGAGCCGCCGAAGATGGCGCCCGCGATCATGGCGATGAACGGCACCTTAGCGCCGCAGGGAATGAACGTGGTCGTCATGATCGTCATGCGCCGGTCACGCTCGTTCTCAATGGTGCGGCTGGCCATGATGCCCGGCACGCCGCAGCCAACGCCGATGAGCATGGGGATGAAGGATTTGCCCGAAAGCCCGAACTTGCGGAAGATACGGTCGAGCACGAAGGCGATACGCGCCATGTAGCCGCAGGCCTCCAGGAAGGCGAGCATCAGGAACAGCACGAGCATCTGCGGCACAAAGCCGAGCACGGCGCCCACGCCGGCCACGATACCGTCGAGGATCAGACCGCTGACCCAGTCGGCGGCATTCAGCTTTTCAAGCAGATTGCCGATCAAAACGGGCACGCCGGGGACCCACACGCCGTATGCGGCGGGGTCGGGCGCTTCAAAGCCGTTTTCCGCAAAATAGTCTCTTGCTTCCACAAAGGTCTTGCCGACCGTCTCTTCTTCTTCGGCGTCTTCGGGAATCGCGTCGTAATAGGCGGTCAGCGTGGTGACCTCCAGCGTTTCTTCGTCTTCCACGTCGATCGCGGCGGTCTTTTCCGCGGGAACAAAGGCCGAAAGCTCCGCCCTGGCGGCGTCTGCGTCAAAGTCTTCCGCTTCGGGGTCGAGTTCAAGGAAAGCCTGCGCCGCGTTCAGGGCGTCGGTGTATTCGTCGTTGACCTCTTCATACGCCGAGGTGCCGATACCGAACAGGTGCCAGCCGTCGCCAAACAGGCCATCGTTGGCCCAATCCGTGGCAGGCGTTCCCACTGCCACCATTGCGATCCAGTAGACCGCGAACATGACGGCGGCGAAGATCGGCAGACCCAGCCAGCGGTTCGTGACCACCTTATCGATCTTGTCGGAGGTGGAAAGGCTGCCTCTGTTCTTCTTTTTATAGCAGGCCTTGATGACCTCGGCAATGTAAATGTAGCGCTCGTTGGTGATGATGCTTTCCGCGTCGTCATCCAGCTCCTGCTCCGCCGCGGCAATGTCCTTTTCAATATGCGCGAGCGTGTCCGCCGGGATGTTGAGCTGCTCGAGCACCTTGTCGTCGCGCTCGAAGATCTTGATCGCGTACCAGCGCTGCTGCTCTTCCGGCAGACCGTGTACGA
>JAFYDS010000252.1 GCA_017544665.1 Clostridia bacterium
ACACTAACTTTAAATCTAATATAATTTAATCAATAAAAAGAAAAACATATCTGGTAGTATAACGATAATCTTCTTTTGGCTAAGATACACTTCAACAGCGAAGGGCCGAAACTGGAACCGTCGGAAAAGCCGACAACACAACAAAGCTTTTTCGAAACCATCATCCGGTGGTTCCGCAATCTGTTCAATATACTCTTCTCCTTTTTCCGGTAATGCGATAATACGAATCAGTGCCCCCTTCCAGGGGTTAAGCCAGTAATAGCCCCTTTTTTGGGCAGAACAAACCGCCGGTTGAACCGGCGGTTATGATTCTTTATATCCGCTTTCGGCTGATGGGCTGTTGCCGGATCACCAGGAGAACAGCATCCGGAACGCTTCGCCGATGCGGTCGAAAATCGACTGAATCCATGCGCGGACGCGCTCGCCAAACGACGGGTTGCCTTCGCTCGTCTGCGGCAGCTTTTCCAGCGTCTTGTGCTCGATATGCGACGGATCGTTCTTGCAAAAACGGTAGGCTTCTCCTTCGCGCGTTTCGCTCGGATTGCGTGTCACAATCCAGTCGCTCCAATTGTGGCCGGTGGCGGCCAGCGTCTCGGTATAGCTGCCGCCGCAGACCGTGCAGGTGAAGGTTTTGACGCCGTCGGCTTCGCAGGTGGCGGCAGTTGTTACAACGCCCTGATAGCTGTGCGCACCCGTGGCTGAAATCGTTTCGGTATAGGTGTTGCCGCAGTTCTGGCAGGTGAAGGTTTTGACGCCGTCTTTGCCGCAGGTGGCGGGTGCGGTGATCACGCCGCCGTCCCAGGTGTGTTCGCCGAAGTGGAAGTTCGCGTTCAGCAGCTCGTCGTTTTCATTGCCATCCTTGCCTATCGGACCAATTTCAATGGCATCCCACGCTTCTTTCGGACAGTCATAGTACACATCTGTGAAGTTGTCATCATAACGGAAAGCACCCGTACCGATTGATTTGACTGAGCCGGGGATCCGGATGCTTTGCAGATTCTCGCAGGATGCGAATGCATAGTTGCCGATGGTTTCGGTGCCGGCGCCGATCTGAATGGTTTCCAGATTCGGACAAATGCCGAACGCATGATAACCGATTGTCTTGGTGGAATCCGGCAGCGTGACTGCTTTCAGCGCCGCAGCCCTCAGGAACGACCGATCACCGATCGTTATCACACCTGCGGGCACACGGTAGGTTTCGCCCGGTTTTGCGGCAGGATAGGTGAGCAGCACTGTCTGATCTTTGTTGAACAGCACGCCGTCCGCCGCCATGTAGGCCGGATTTTCCGGGTCAACGTCGAAGGCACGAAGCGCGGAGCAAAACTCAAACGTTGTCGGGTGGATGGAAACAAGACTCGCGGGCAGCTTGACGGTTTCCAGATTTGGGCTGTTGGACAGTCCGCCTTTGCAAACAAGACCTGTCACACCGTCGCGGACCTCAAGCGAAGTCATATAGTAGCATTGCACGATCATGTTGTAATAATAGTCATGCGGAACATAATGCTCCAGCGTGTAAGTGTCGCCGGTGCCGTAAATGATCGCATGTCCGTCCATATAGAGCGTGTAATATACATGCTCGCCGATCTGGTCGTGCACGCGCACGGGAGACGCCGTATACAGCCAATCCTGATAGGGCGTTGCAGGCACTTCTACAAGGCCTTCCAACCCGCAGACCGTGCAGGTGCAG
>JAFYDS010000253.1 GCA_017544665.1 Clostridia bacterium
CATGACTTTCCCGTTAACCGGCGAGGGCTTGTGCGGATGGAGTATGACCAGCGCGTGGCGGTCGGAGAGGAACTGCATCAGCGGGTCTAACACGCTGTCGCCGAGGTACTGGCCATAGACATTCGTCGCTAACTTGACGCCCACCGCGCCGAGTGTGTCCAGCGCGTAGCGGGCTTCGGCGATAGCGGCTTGTACGTCCGGCAGAGGGAGCGTGGTGGCAAAAGCAAACGGGCTTTCGACAGGCTCTGTCCCGTTTTGACTTTCGACTAAATCTGCCAGTTCCTCATTGAAGCGGCGGCACGCGGCGGTACACTCCGCCTGGTCGCTGAAATACGGATGCGGCGCAGTGAGCGTCAGGATGGCTCTGTCAATACCGGCTTCCGCCATCATCTGCATATGCGCCTCTGCCGACCACTGCGGCAAGGGAAAGCCTTCGTCAAGCGACATGTCATGCTTCGCCACTAACTCGCGGTACGAATCGGGAATAGCGTGCGCATGGTAGTCAGTCAAGCCATTTTCCCATTTACTCATTTTCGCATTTTCCAATTTACTTGTTTCGTCATTTGATGTTGCGCAACCGATGAGTATAAGCGCAGCTGCAAGGATGAAGATCTTTCTCATACGTTCTTGCCCATTTCGTATGCTTCTTGCAGTTTGGCGTGGCCCGCTATCTCGCGCGAGTCGTTCACGCCGCCGCAGAACAGATGTCCCTTGAGGGCGCATTTCTCATAGCAGTCAATCCAGCCCTGCAGACCGCTCTCGGCGCGTTCGGGCACAACCGGTTCGTCCTCTGCAGCTGTCGTCAGCAGGTAGATGTCGCGGAACCGGTAATCTTTCGGATACATGGCGTTCATGCGGTCGATGAGCGTCTTCATCTGACCCGACATCTCGTAGTAATAAATCGGCGTTGCCCAGCAGACGACGTCGGCGTTGAGCACCGAATCCATAATCGCCGGCACGTCATCTTTGAAGACACACGCGCCTGTCTCCTGGCATTTGAGACAACCTATACAGAACTTGATTTCTTTGCCGCGAAGCGAGATCAGTTCTACTTCATGCCCTGCGGCTTTTGCGCCCTCGGCGAACTGCTCCGCCATCGCGTGGCTGTTCGACCCCGCCCGCAGCGAGGTGGATAAAACGACTACTTTTTTACTCATATCTTTGTTATTTTATTTGCTGTCCCCGAACATCGTACGTTTGGGCGTTGTGCTTGATATAGAGGACGCCGTTTTCGATGAACTTGGTACTTGGTGCTTGGTCACTTGGGACTGTCGGGGTGAGGTTTTCTGTGGTTGTGCTTTTCTCGAAGCGGACACTCACATTGCCGGAGCCGAGGGCGGCGGCAAGGCCCGCGGGATTGTCTATAGAACCGATGCGGGTGTAGGAATAGGAGCTGCTGAAGGTCTCATAGAACAGCACCACGCAGTTGTTGCCGTACAGCATCAGGTCGCCTGCATGAATCGTGCCGGGCTGGTAACTGTCGGTCGGCAGCGAGGAGTCCAGATAGTGGTATTTCTCATTGCCGTTCAGTTCGGTCATCGAAAGGGTCAGCGGCAGCAGTTGGGCAAACGCTCTGTCTGTCTCGCTGTCCGCCAAAGTGGCGGTGAAGGTCTTGGTGCCTGCAATGACATTGATCTGCATAGTATTCTCCGTTTGGTTCAGTCCGTTATTCTCCACCCATTCAGCCACCAGCGCAGCCGTGTTAGCGCGGTTGGAGTTGTTAATCCAGAGGTTCTCGCTCAGGTACTCCGCGTCCGGCACTAACCTTTTGCAGTCAGCCACCACACCGCTGATGCTGGAGGAAGCGGAGGAGACGACGAGTCCGAGTTTCTTACCTGCCAGTTCCTCGCCTACTTGGAAGAGATAACTCTGCATGATAGCCGCCATCTGGCTCCACCAAAGGGGCGTGACGATGATGACGGTCGAGTACTCGCCCAGCGAAACGTTCACCGGGTCTATCGCCGGATAGGAAGCGGCATCGTTCGGTGCGGCTTTGATGGCATTGAGCAACTGCGTGCCGAGGGCGTAACCGTTCGCCTCGTACCGGAGCCCTTTCTCGGCAGGTTCGATCTCCACCACGTCGGCAGAGATTTGTCTGGTCAGTTCGGAGACAATCGCTTCGCAGTCGCCGGTGTAGCTGTAGTACGCCACCAGGGTCTTGCTACTCGCCGCAGCGGATAAGCACGCCGCCGCAAGAAAAAAGAGAATACGTTTCATGTGTGTGTCGATATGTTTCATGTGTTTCTAATTGCGGGTGCAAAGGTACTGCTTTTTCCCGACATACAATTATCTGATTTTAGGAAAGACTTGCCTATTTCCCGAAAATTTATAGCAATCTTTTTAACCTGTCACGCAGCAATGATTTATAGGCTTCTTTCTGCTCTTGCGTGATAAACGAGCGGTCAATTGTCTCTTCCCATTTCGGCAAACAGGAAGCAAAACGCTCTACTGTCCGGCGGATAAAATGCTCCGGAAGGTTAGCATGTTCTGCTGCTGCTTCAAAATCGCATAATTTGATATTGGACTTCTTCCCGTTCAGCGTCAATGCCATTTCCTCTTTATCCTCCGGATTTACCAAAGCCACA
>JAFYDS010000032.1 GCA_017544665.1 Clostridia bacterium
ACCGCCGATCAGACCGCCGCCGGAGGTCATGTGCTGCGCGATGCTGCCGTTCGCAATATAGGTATAATAGGAGTCGCCGCCGATCTTGATCGTTCCGCCCGTCACCTCGATGTTGGACGATTTCAGCAGTCCGCTCTCCAGGTTGAACGAGGATTTTCCGTTAACCGAAGTCAGGATTCCGGCTCGAATGATGTTTGCAGTCAGCGTGCCTGCCGTGATAAAATCCGCCACAATCTCGCCGCCAGCAGTGATCGCCGTCGTGTAAGGACCGTCGTAGCCGTTGGGAGAATAGCCCAGACCGCCCATGCTCCACCGCCAGACTTTCGTCGCGCGTGTCGGGTCTTCGTTGTTTGCGATGGTGATCTCGTGCGGACAGATGGACGGCGTCAAACGCACCGCGCCCCATTCCGCACCGGTGATTGCTTTAGTCGCACGCTGGATCGCCGCCTGATACTCCCGCGTGATCTGCGAAGAAATCGCCGTCGTATCGACCGACTGTACCAGCCGCGTGAGATCATCGGTTGCCTGCCGGATCGTATCGCCGAAGTTTGCTTTTGCGGATCCCAACTCAATCTTGTTGTACCGCTCGGCAATCGTGTCGTAGACCGTTTTCACGACCTGCGCCTTCATGTCGATGCCAAGGTCTTTGTGCCGAACCGTCACCCAATCGCAGAGCGATACACTCTCCAACGCCTTCAGTTCCTCATATTCCGACGATTCCCATAACTGCACGAAAGACACCGTCACGTTGACGGACGGACTGTTGATGTCATGTTCCTGCAGCCATTTCTCCGCCTTTTCCGCAAGCGTCCGGTTCGAGACGGTCTCGTCCTTCACAAATTCGTTCGTGAAGTCACGGATGAGCATTCTGTCCGCGATACCGGCGTTGTTCTGCACCGGCATGATCGGGTCGTATTCGATGAACGTCAGAGTCGGTTCCGTCTCAAATTCCCAAACGTTGGCGATATACAGCCGGTCATCTTTGACAGCATAGGGGTACAGCGCCGTATACGCCGATTCAAGCGACGTCGTGACCTTAATGTCCGTCATGTTTTTTCCGTAGGCGATCACGATACCGGTGTCCCTGCCTCTGTGTTTATGCAGGCGGATGGTATAGTTGTCGAACTCGTATTCCCCGCCAAACACATCGAGAATGGAACCCTCTGTGCCGCCGAGCGCCGCGCGCGCAGAACCGACCTTGAACTCGAACGTTTTCACCGCGTCCATGTCGGTGGTCGCAACCATAAACGGATTGACCTTATCGAAGTAGTCGAGGTCGTATGTAACGTCGGACAGCACCGCGTTGATCGCCTGCGTCGCCGTGCCGGTGATATTGATTTCCTCCACGGGGAAGTTCGACAGCGCATACGACACATGCTCCGCGTTGACGGTCACGACGCCGTTCATCGGCTTGGTCACCTCGTAGATACGGAAAAGCTGCAGGTCTGCGGTGTCGTTGGGTTTTGCTTTGACGAAACGGTCGATCTGCAGCTTGTCGAACAGCGTACCCGTGACGGGATAGGTCAGCGTCAGCTCGAATACGCCGTTACGCTCCTCCGTCACGACGCAGGACGTCGCGTCGGCAAGGAAACCGAGAACGGTTGTGTTTTGCATCAGGATGGGGATCAAAAATGTTCACCTCCGCTGTTGCGGGATTGGGCCCAGTGTGGTATACTTATGAAAAAGTCGAAAGGATATGGATCATGTTCAAATACATTTTTATCGGGTTCTTTGTACTGATCGCCATCGGCGCGGTATGGGCTTACGTTGTTTCAAATAAGGTCAAAAAGCACGGAATTGAAACGGAAGCGGTTGTTTCCCGCATTGATGTCCAAGAAAGCCTCGACAGCGATAACTGTGTTTCCAGAACGGAAACGTGCTATGTTTCCTATGTCAATCAGAACGGCGAAACCGTCGAGGCGGTTCTGTCCAACCCCAAGAAGGGATTGAAACAAGGCAGCAGATTAAAAATCAAGTACTTGCTGGAAAAGCAGGAATACCCCGTGTTGATTGAAATTCTTTAATGAATGTGTCTGACTGTAATCTAATCTCTTTTACCACCGTTCAAGCCACTCGCGAACAATCCGCATAAGCCGTTTCCAATACAGCTCCGGTACGATAAACAGCCAATGTACCATGTAGGTCACCTCCTTCAGAATGGGGATATATAATGTATAAAAAAGAGCCTCTCCCGCAGGAGAAGCACACGAACGAAGAACTGTACCGCCGTCAGGTTGAGACGCTGAAACTGTTTCTGTCAAAACATGCCATCACACAGGCACAGTACGAAAAAAGCTATTTTACAGCGTCCGCCAGTTCGGCGCGATGTAGAGTGACCGGACATTGCCGATCCACTCGATGGTGCTGTTTCCGGTGTCCAATGAAGGCCATTCGGTGAATTGGATTTTGTCGTTCATCAGCTTCGAGCCGGAGTATACGTTCATCAGTTCGCCGTCGAGCGTGACGCTGCTCGCCACGTCTATGATCGTGTAAGAGCGGTAGTTGATGTTCAGAGAGATCGTGCCGCTGCCGTAGATCGTGATGTCCGGGATCGACGGGTACGGCTCCGGGTTTGTCAGCACGAATCCCGACTGCGTGTATTTCGTCGCAAGCGCGCCGTCTTTGCGGTAGAGATACGGCTTGCAGCTGAACGTGAGCACCGCCCGACCGACGTTGTGCATCACTTCCTCTATATTCAGCTGCGAAACAAAGACGGCGTAACGGAAATACTCCGGCTGATAAGAATCAAACAGATACCCGTAAACAGCACGCGCACAGAGCCACTGCCGAAGGGCGGCGGCTTTTTCTTTTGTTCCGATGAAGGAAACGGTATAGCTGACCTCGACATTTTTGTATCGGTTGTGATCGAGGATGACGTCGCCATCCCGACCGGGCACCGAGATCAGCTCGAAGTCCGGCTGGGGACCGTTGTAGATGGATTTCTCCTCTACGATCAGTCCCATTTCGTCGGAATAGTAACCGTTGAAATAAAAGTTGTTCATCAGAACGCCGCCGCCTTTCTGTTCATCTTGGAAGCGAGGATCACCGACAGTTCGTCTGCCAGTTCATTGATATCTTCACTCCTGTAATTGTGGAAGTTCTCAATGTTGAGCGTGAGCGTTATGCCGCCGCCCGATGCGGGCATGATCTCAGGCGTTCCGCGCACATTGGTCGCGACATCGAAGTCGGTCGGGATCGCGTCCGCCATGTCTTTGGAAACGTCCCGCAT
>JAFYDS010000033.1 GCA_017544665.1 Clostridia bacterium
GCTCCTAGATGCATTGTTTAACTTTATCTTTAGCAAACTATTAGGTTAGAAAGGTGGTTCGATTGCGCCGTAGCGGCGACCAAACGACTGCTGACGCAGCAGGGCTTCACCGACTGCGGCGGCTATTTTGAAAAAAGGGGAGAGGGCAATGAAACGGAATAAAGCGCGGATCGGCATCATCGGCTTCGGCAACCAGGGCAGCGCCTATGTGCGGCTGCTTAAGGCGGGGCTTGTCCGCGACGGTGTGCTTGCCGCGGTCTGCGACAATAACGAACAGAAGCTGAACGCCCAGTGCGAACGCTTTAAGCTCAGCGTTCCGCGCTTCACCTCGCACGAAGAACTGCTGAAGAGCGGTACTGTCGATGCAGTGATCGTCACGACGCCGCACTACTTCCACCCGCCGATCGTGATCGACGCGCTGAACGCAGGGATTCACGCGATGAGCGACAAGCCCGCCGGCGTTTACACGAAGCAGGTCAAGGAGATGATCGCTGCCGCCGAGGCGCACCCGGATTTGATCTTCGCCATTATGTTCAACCAGCGCACGAACAAGGCCTATCAGCGCATGCGTACGATGATTGCAAACGGCGAGCTCGGCGACGTCAAGCGCGTCAACTGGATCATCACCGACTGGTACCGCCCGCAGTCCTATTACGATTCCGGCGCGTGGCGCGCCACGTGGAAAGGGGAGGGCGGCGGTGTGCTGTTCAACCAGGCGCCCCATCAGCTCGATCTGCTGCCGTGGATCGTCGGCATGATGCCCTGCAAAATGCAATCGCACTGCCACTTCGGCAAATGGCACGACATCGAGACCGAGGACGACGTGACGGCCTATATGGAGTTTCCGAACGGCGCCACGGGCGTGTTCATCACGTCCACAGCGGACTGCCCCGGCACGAACCGGCTGGAGATCCTCGGGACGAAGGGTAAGCTCGTCTGCGAGAACGGGCAAAAGCTGGTCTTCACCGAAAACAAGACTGACGAGCGCGAATTCAACCGCACCTACAAGGGCGGCTTCGGTTCGCCGAAAACGAAAAAAAAGGTGCTGCAGCGCCATGCCGTCAGTAAGATGCACCTCGGTATACTGCAGAACTTCGCCGCGGCGATTGTCGGCAAGGAGCCGCTGAAAGTGCCCGGTGCGGACGGCATCAACGGCGTCGAGATGATGGACGCGATGCTGCTCTCGCAGTGGCTTGGCAAAGCCGTGGAGATGCCGATCGACGACGACCTCTATCTTGCGGAGCTGAACCGGCGCATCGAAAGCGGCCGTCCGCTCAGGGAAGACAGCGGCGTGGTGCTGGATACAAAGGGGACGTATTGAGCTCGTAGGGGCGGCCATTGGCCGCCCTCTGTTTAGATTGCAAAAAGCTTTCCCCGCGGAACAATCCGCTGCGGTTGATTCACATGATCCTGCTATCAAAATAACAACCCCCGGCCGAAGGTCTCCTCGGTCGGGGGTCTTACTATGCGTTCGCGCAGGAAGACGCTTTGTTATGCCGCACCGTCCTGACGCGCGCTGTCTGCTGACGGCTGACGACTGTCGACTTTTTCTTTGAATACGACGTCTCCGTTCTCCAACTCGCAAACATACGCGTGGTTCGCCGAGACAGTGCCTTCCAGAATCTGCTCGGAAAGCTTGTCTTCGATCTTCGTCTGGATCGCGCGGCGCAGGGGCCTTGCGCCGTAGACCGGGTCGAAGCCCTCGTCGGCGACCATGTCGACGACCGGCTGCGTGAAGTCCATTGTGATCTCCATCGCGGCAAGGCGGTCCTTCGTCTGCGCGAGCATCCGCTGCGCGATCTCGCCGATTTCACCTTTCGTCAGCTGGTTAAAGACGATGATCTCGTCCACGCGGTTGAGGAACTCGGGGCGGAACGCCTGCTTGAGCTCGCCGAGGACGGCTTCGCGGATCTTCTCGTCCGAAAGAGACTCGCCCTTTTCGCCGGAAAAGCCGATCGATTTGCCGCTGCCGGCAATCAGCTTTGCGCCGAGGTTGCTTGTCATAATGACGACTGTGTTCTTGAAGTCGACGCGCCGGCCCTGCGAATCGGTCAGAATGCCGTCGTCTAGGATCTGCAGCAGCATGTTGAACACGTCGGGATGCGCCTTTTCGATCTCGTCGAAGAGGACGATACTGTAGGGCTTGCGGCGGACCTTTTCGGTCAGTTGGCCGCCCTCCTCATAGCCGACGTAGCCCGGCGGCGAGCCGACCAGACGCGAGGCGTTGTGCTTTTCCATATATTCGCTCATGTCGAGGCGGATCACAGCATTCTCGTCGCCGAACATCGCCGCGCCGAGCGCTTTGCAAAGCTCGGTCTTGCCGACGCCCGTGGGGCCGAGGAAGATGAACGAGCCGAGTGGCCGTTTCGGGTCCTTGAGCCCGCTTCTGCCGCGGCGGATCGCTTTCGCGACGGCGGAGACCGCCTTGTCCTGTCCGACGATGCGGCGGTGCAGCTCGGTTTCGAGGTCCAGAAGGCGTTTGCTCTCTTCGCGCGTCAGCTCCGTCGTCGGAATGCCCGTCCAGCCGGAGACGATCTGCGCCACCTCGTTGGCGGTCACTTCGCCGCCGGAATGGGAGGCTTCCTCTTTCCAGTTGGTCTTCTGCGCCGTGAGGGCGGACGTCAGCTCCTTCTCTTTGTCGCGCAGCTTCGCGGCTTCCTCAAAGTCCTGCGCGCTGACTGCGGCGGCCTTCTCTTCGTTGATCTTCTTGATCTGATCTTCGAGATTCTTGATCTCGGGCGGGACCGTGTAGGCGCGCAGCCGGACCCGCGACGCCGCCTCATCGACGAGGTCGATCGCCTTGTCGGGCAAAAACCGGTCGGTGATATACCGCGCGCTCATTTTAACGGCGGCGGTGATCGCTTCGTCAGTGATCTTGACCTTGTGGTGCGCTTCGTACTTATCCTTGAGGCCGCGCAGGATCTCGATCGCTTCCTCCTCGCTCGGTTCGCCGACCTTGACGGGCTGGAACCGGCGCTCGAGGGCAGCGTCCTTTTCGATATGCTTGCGGTATTCCTCGAGCGTGGTCGCGCCGATGACCTGCAGTTCCGCGCGGGCCAGCGACGGCTTGAGAATGTTCGCCGCATCGACGGCGCCCTCGGCGGAACCGGTGCCGATCAGGTTGTGCACTTCGTCGATGAAGAGGATGACGTCCTTCGCCTTGATGACTTCCTCGATGCAGCCCTTGATCCGCTCCTCAAAATCGCCGCGGTACTTCGTGCCGGCGACCATGCCGGTCAGGTCGAGCGCCACGATGCGCTTGTCTTTGAGCAGCTCGGGTACTTCACCCTTGGCAATCTTCAGCGCCAGGCCCTCCGCGATCGCGGTCTTGCCGACGCCGGGTTCGCCGATCAGGCAGGGGTTGTTCTTCGTCCGGCGGGAAAGGATCTGGATCACGCGCTCGATTTCCTGCTCACGGCCGATCACGGGGTCGATCTCGTTGTTCGCCGCCTTCTGGGTCAGGTCCTGTCCGTACTGGTCGAGTGTCGGGGTGGCGGCGTGCTGCTGCGCGCCGCGTTTGGCACCCGGCTGTCTTGCGGAAAAGCCCTTGGCGCCGTCTCCGGCGCGGCTCGCTTCGTCACTGAGCAAAGACAGTGAAACGCCGAGCTGCGTCAGAATAAAGCAGCCGCAGCTGTCGGTCTCCTGCAGCAGCGACTGGAGCAGGTGCTCCGTGCCGACATAGCCGGCGTCCGCGTTTCTGGCGAGGGTAATCGCTTTTTCAATGATGTGCTTGCTGCGCGGGGTGAAATCGTCGGGCGAGAGCACGGTCGGGATTCCGACGCCGACGGTCTGACGGATCAGCGTATCGACGTTGGCGCTGGTGACGCCCTTGTCACGCAGCAGTTTGGTCGCCGCGCCGTTGTCCTCGCGGACAAGGCCCGCAAGCAGATGCTCGGACCCGATATAGGTGTGTCCGAGGTTTTCCGCGACCTCGATGGCAGAGTTGAGGGCGCGGTTTGCTTTTTCGGTAAAACCGGTGAATTTATACATACTATTCAACTCCTTCTTTTGAGAAGACCGCCGATTGCTCAGCGGTCTATCGGTGGATTCGGTTATGGATGGGGGTTACTTGCTCTGGAGCGTTTCTTTGACCTTCTGCGCACGCATCACATCGCGTTCCGCAGGGGTGCAGGCGCGTCCTGCCGCCGCCTGCAAAGTGGCGGGCTGGATCTCCGTCAGCAGCCTGTTCAGCGCATCCATCGGGAGATCGAGAATGCCGAGCGCCGCACCGAGGCGAACAAGCGAGAGCAGATCGGTGCATTCGCTGCACGAGAGCATGTAGGCGCTGGTCAAAATCCCGTAGGCGCGATAGATCTTGTCAATGAACAGGTTGTCGGTCTTGAGCGACTGACGCGCCTGCGCCTCCTGTTCCATGATCTGCTTCGCAATGGATGCGAGGTTCTGGATCGCCGCCTGCTCCGAGATCCCGAGCGTGACCTGGTTGCTCAGCTGGAAGATCTCGCCGACTGGCTTGCTGCCTTCGCCGTAGGTGCCGCGCAGGGTCAGTCAGAGCTTCGCGATCGTCGAAGACAGCCGCGGCATCAGACCGGCGCGGGAAAGCGCGGGCAGGTGAAGCATCACCGAAGCGCGCAGCGCCGTCCCGAGATTGGTCGGGCACTGGGTCAGATAGCCAAGCTTTTCGTCGAACGCGATCGCGGTGCGGCTCGCGAGCTTCTCGTCAAGGGCGTTCGCTTTACAGTAGGCGGTCTCGAGCGACAGCCCCGGTTCGATCACCTGGATGCGCACATGGTCCTCTTCACAGAGCATGATGGACACGGTCTCGTCTTCGGAAAGCAGCAGCGCGCGTCCCTCCGCGTTGGAGGCGAACTCCGGGCTGATCAGATGCTTTTCCGCCAGCGATACCGCTTCGACGGGGGAAAGCTCGTTCATTTCAAGATAGCGCAGACCGCAGTCTGTGTCGAGCAGCGCATCGCGGATCGCGGCGTTGACCTGCTTCTTTTCGGCGACGGAAAGCCGTGCGGGGAAGGGGTGATCTTTCAGATTGCGCGCCAGTCGTATTCTCGTGCTGAGCACGATGCTGTCAAATGCCTGGTCTTTCATATTACTCTTCCTCCTTCAGCGCCTTGATCGCGTCGCGCAGTACGGCGGCTTGTTCAAAGTTCTGGCTTTCGATCGCCTGCTGCATCTGTTTTTGCAGATCGGCGAGTTTGTCTTCCTTCGTCGGCTTCTGCGGCGCCTGTTCGGCCGCTGCGTCCGCGGCGATCATCTGCGGGGGACGTTTGCCGGCGTGTTTGGCACGGCCGTGGATCCGCTGGATCGAGGGAAGCAGCCGGTCATAGAACGTCTCGTAGCAGTCGGCGCAGCCGACCATGCCGGTGCGCACGATCTCTTCGAACGAGCTGCCGCAGGTGGCGCAGCGTTCCGACTGTCTGCCCGCGAGGGCGAGCGGCGCGTCGCCGAAAAAGCCGGCGAAGATGTTGGGGATACTCAGCGAAAAATCATCGAAAAAGCTGTCGAAGCCGAGCTTCTTTGCGCAAGCGGCGCAAAGGTGCTGCTCCGTGGCTTCTCCGTTGACGACCCTTTTGATGTGGGTCGTTGCCTGTTCTTTGGAACAATTTTGACATAACATAATCATTACCTCCTAAGTTAAGTTTGCAAAGCGAGCAGCATCTGTTTGAAGATCGCCGCCCGGACGGCGTCGCGCCTCGCCGGATCGATCAGCCGCAGCGCGTTGTCTCCGGTTGCCGCAAGCAGCAGCGACGCGTCTCGTTTTGTGAGCAGGTCCAGATAGACAAGGTTGACCAGATGGGACCGGCAGGTCTTTTCGTCCAGCGTGTCGCCGATCGCGTTGAGCGTATGCATCAGCGCCGTGCCGCGGTCGCAGTGGATCCGCGTGATCTTGATATACCCGCCGCCGCCGCGCCGGCTTTCCACGATATAGCCGCGTTCCGGCGTGAAGCGGGAGGCGAGGACATAGTTGATCTGGCTTGGCACACAGCCGACGGTCTGCGCGAGGGTGTTGCGCTGGATCTCGACCTCGTCCTGATTCTCCATCATCTCGGAGATCATGTGGGCAATAATATTACTGAGGTTCACGGTGTTCTCATCTCATTTCTTTTCATTCAGTCGTTTTTGACTTTGACTATCTTTGACCTTTGTGGTTTTTATTATAGCCGATTTCGCCGGAATATCAAAGGTCAAAAAAGGTCAAATTTGAGATTGCGATATCATATATCTCGCGAATCCTTTGTTTTTCTTACAAAATCAAAGTATTTCGCACTTTTTCAAATTCTGAAACACCCATAGCATTAGTTTGACCTTTTCAAGGCGGCGCTATACAAATTAAATATTGTCACACAGCGGTGCAGGGCGCGTATAATGACAATGGAACGCGCTTTGGCGCGAACCGAAAGCGGAAAAAGGAGGTCGGACTCATGTCCTGCAACAATTCTTTGTTCGGTACGAACTGCTGCACCTGGCTGATTATCATCCTTCTGCTTGTGCTGTTCAACAACGAGGGCATCTTCGGCGGCTGCGGCTGCGGGAACGGATGCGGCAATGGCTGCGGCAACGGCTGCGGCTGCTGACGGCGCGGCATAAAAAGAGACCGGAGGTCATCCTCCGGTCTGCTTTTTTGTGTTTGGATTAGTCCGCGTTGAACTCCTCAAAATCTTTGAAGAAGCCGAACGCTTTTTCGAGCACACGGATCAGCGCCTGGAACGCCGCCTTGATCACGCGGGTCGTGTGGATGTCGCTGTCTGTCTTCGGCGCGAAGACAGGCGTCAGCTTGACTTCGTGGTCCACATAGATCTTGTCGCCCGGATAGTAACGGTTGTTGTCCTGATCGATCCAGTAGAGGAAATCGTAATCGATGGCGATCGGCGTGTCGGCGGAAACAGTCAGCCAGCCGGGACCATCATAGCGGAAGGTCGGCGTGGGTTCATACATCACCGGGATGCCGCCCTTGGCATAGATCACGGCATAGATCTTGGTCTCATCCTGGTCGTTGCCGGCGAAAACGCTCAAACCGATGCTCATGAGGGAAACAAGACTGATAACAACAAGTAAAATGGCGATAACTTTTTTCATAAGAATGCCTCCTTCTTATTTTTCGACTTATTATATAATAGTTTTATCCATCTATATTTCTAAATCGGAAAAATAAGGAAGGAAACGAGAAAAAAATCATCAAATGTTTTCCAAAAGATATCAGCGGGTTGAAAAACCAGAGAACATTTCTGAATGATCGACGGTCTGTGACGGTGGCTCATAGTCTGTCAGAGGACGGAAGACATACCCCTGTGCGCGCGCTTCGTCGATGATGGCACCCAGCGCTGCGGCGTTGTCACTGGACACCGCGTGCAGCAAAATGACCGCGCCGGGGTGCAGCCGGTCGAGCACCGTCTTCTTTGCTGTTTCCGCGCCCTGCACGTTGGTGACGTCCCAGTCGTTATAGGCGACGGACCAGAACACGCTGCGGTAGCCCAGAGACTGCACGAGATCGAGCGCACTTTCGCTGTATTCCCCGGAGGGAAATCGGAAATACTTCGCGCAGTAGCCGAAGTTTGTACGCAAATAGTTTTCTGTCTCCTCGATCTCCTCTTTCATCTGCGTGCGGCTGATCGACGGAAACGACGGGTGCGTATTCGAATGGTTGCCGACAAGATGTCCTTCGCGGATCATCCGCGCGATCAGGTCGGGCTGCTTCCGGATATGGTCGAGTGTACAGAAGAACGCGGCAGGGACCTGCTTTTCCAGAAGCGTGTCGAGGATCTTTGCCGTGAGGTTCTCATATTCCCAGCCGCAGTCGAAGGTCAGATAGAGGACCTTTTCTTGGCTTGTCCGGTCGAGCGTCAGCGCGCCGTAGCGGTCGAAGGTATCCTGAAACGACTCCACGGTGTAGTGCGCTTTGCCGCCGCTCGCGGGACCGTGGGAATGATCCTTTTTCGCCGTCGAAAGTCCGCGGCTGTTGGCAGGATCCTCGACGGTATAGTGCACGGCGGGGAGCGGCGCAAAGCCGCTTTTGGTGCTGTCGTCCGGCGCGCCGGTGATCACGCCGCCGAGCGCCGGCTGCACATCGCGTGTTTCCGGCGCGGGGACCTCGGTGGACTGCGCCGCGGCGGCGCTGCTGCTTTGCGCTTCTCCGGTGCTCTGATCACTGCTGCTTTCGGACGAAGCGCTGCTTTCGCCCGGGTTCGGAACGCCCTGCCGGTCGTCGACGCAGCCGGCGAAAAGCAGCAGAATCGCAGCGCACAGCAGCAGGCAGCACAATCGTTTCATTCGCTTATTTGAACAGATCCTGCACATCGTCGAGCATCTCGCCGACCTGACGGATCGCCTTGGTCGCCTTTTTCTTATACATCTTCTTCATCGACGGGCTGGCTGTGGCGGCGCCGACCAGCAATGCGCACGAGCCGATCGCCATCGCCGCGCCGAGAGAACCCATTACGGTTTTTGCTTTCATGGTGTTGCACTCCTTTTCTTGATGGTATCTTTATTGTTTGCCGCGCTTTGATGAAAAATAAAAGGAAATAAGCGGAAATACCTTTGCAAACGGTCCGATTCGTGCTATAATAGAAAAGCAAAAAGGGAGATGATCGTCCGTGCAGACGCTGAATATCGTATTGGTGGAACCGCAGATTCCGCAGAATACCGGCAATATCGCCCGCACCTGCGCCGCGACCGGCGCGCGGCTGCACCTGGTGGAGCCGATGGGCTTTCACGTCGATGACAAAAAACTCAAGCGCGCGGGGCTCGACTACTGGTATTTGCTGGACATCACCTACTACGACGGGTGGGACGATTTTCTGGCGCGCAACCCGGGCGCGCAGTGCTTCTTTTTCACAACGAAAGGGCGAAAGGTCTTTACCGACGAAAGCTATCCGGAGGATTGCTATCTCGTCTTCGGACGCGAAGACGCAGGGCTGCCGGAGCCGCTGCTGCGCCGCCATCCGGACCGCTGTGTGCGGCTGCCGATGCGGGAGGAGGCGCGGAGCCTGAACCTTTCCAATACGGTGGCGGTCGGCGTGTACGAGGTGCTGCGGCAGTGGGGCTATCCCGCGCTGCAATGGCAGGGGCAGCTGCACCACGGCACATGGGATGACGCCGACATAAAGGGGTGATCGTATCAAACAGACGTCTACGGTACTCAAAATCGTCGCGGCGGGGACAGTGCTGAACCTGCTGCTGTTCGGCGTGAAGCTCTATGTTGGGCTGTCGGTCAACAGTATCTGCATCTGGTCAGACGCGATCAACAACCTAGCGGACGCGCTCTCGTGCCTCGTGACGCTTTGCTTCTTCTGGGCGACGCTGCGGCTCGGCGCGCGCGTCCAGCCGGAGATCCCGGTGAAAGGGGAGCGGCTGCTGTCGTTTTTGCTGTCTTGCGTCGTGGCATTTGTCGGTGCTTCGTTCGCCTATTCCTCGCTCGAGCGGCTGATGTATCCGACGCCGGTCTGGTTCTCGGTCAAGTTTTTCTGTATCGTTTTGCTGACGGCGCTCGTGAAGCTCGGGATGTTCTTCTTTTACCGCGCCTTCGCCCGCAAAACACAGTCGGACGTGCTGCGCGTGCTGCAGGCGGACAGTTTGATGGACTGCTTTATCACGACGGCGACGCTGCTTTCGTTTACCCTGACACGCTGGCTTTCGTTTGCGGTCGACGCGATCTTCGGCCTTGCAATCAGCGTCTTTCTCTTCGTCGGCGCGGCAAAGTTAATCGCATCTCATCTGCGCGCGCTGCTCGGCTATGTGAAAAAAGAAACGCGCGACGCGGTGGAAGAAAGTCTTTCAAGAGAAAAAGCGCTTGCAAATTTTGAAAAAATACAGTATGATATCGGTAAGAACGACGCCGTGACCGCGTTCGTCACGCTGCCGCCGGCGGCGTTTGAAGACACCGAAACGCTGCGGCGCCTTTCCGGCGCAATCAAAGAACAAACCGGGGCGGAGCTTCGCTTCGTCCTGCAAACAGACCAAGAAAACCAGGGAAGGAGTGGCAGCGGCGCTGCCGAAGAAAACCATGTCTAAAGATCAAACCCAACCGAAGAAAAAAAGAAAGATAGGCAAAATCATTCTGCGAATCCTCGCGGTGCTGCTTTGTGCAATTGTGGTGTTTGTCGGCGTCACGGCGCTGATTTCCGTGATTGGCAACAAGGCGAATCTGAAAAAAGCGCAGTCGTTCAACCCGGTGCAGTACACCCAGCAGCTGATGCCCGAAGAGGACGAAAACGGCAACTGGAGCTTTACCACCGACAAGCCCTTCAAGGTGCTGCAGCTGACCGACGTCCATGTCGGCGCGGGCTGGATGAGCCTGAAGAAAGACGCCATGGCGCTCAACGCCGTCGCAGCGATGGTGACCGCGGAAAAGCCCGACCTTGTGATCGTCACGGGCGACATCGCCTACCCGGTGCCGTTCCAGGCCGGTACGTTCAACAACAAGCCCGCCGCAAAGATCTTCGCTTCGCTGATGGAAGAGCTCGGCGTCTATTGGACACTGGCGTTCGGCAACCACGACACCGAAGCCTACAGCTTCTTCTCGCGCGAAAAGATGGCCAGCTTTTATGAAGAAAGCGACTATCCCCACTGCCTGTTCAAGAGCGGCCCCGCCGACGTGGACGGCTGCGGCAACCAGATTATCAATGTCAAGGATCCGGACGGGATCATCACCCAGTCGCTGTTCGTCTTCGACAGCCATTCCTATACCGATAACGACTGGTTCGGCATCCTTTGGAAGTATGACAACATCCATGAAAATCAGGTCGCGTGGTACCGCGACAGTCTCGCCGCGCTGAACGCGCAGAACGACGCGCGTCTTGCCGAACTGGGCAAGGACGGCAAGAGCGACGTCCAGTCGCTGGCGTTCTTCCACATCCCGCTGGTCGAAATGAAAGACGCGTGGGACGCATATACCGAAAACGGCTACGCGGATACCGACGACGTCAAGCTTGTTTACGGCGTCGCGGGCGAAACGGGCAAGGTCGTTTACTGCGGTATGCATGAAGACGATCTGTTCGAAACGATGCAGGAACTCGGCTCCACGAAGGGTATCTTCTTCGGTCACGACCATCTCAACAACTTCTCGGTGGACTACAAGGGCATCCGCCTGACCTACGGCATGAGCGTGGACTATCTGGCGTATCCGGGTATCTACAAGAAGGGTGCGCAGCGCGGCTGCACCGTGATCGAGATCGCGCCCGACGGCACATTCGATTACCACGCCGAAAACTACTATCAGGATAAATACACGTCACAATATGAGAAAGAGCCTGTCACAATGCAAGAGGTGACCTATGCAGCAGTTGAGCAATAAGCAGATCAAAAAGCACCAGACCAATATCAAGTCCGCGGTCGGCGCCTACGGTATGGCGCTGATCATGACGCTGGTCTATGTCGTCAAGGCGCTGCTCGGCAAGAACTTCCATTTCTATTTCAGCAACTTCGTGCCTGAAACACTGCTGAAATCCGCTTCGTTCACGACGAATTACGCGGGCGACTTTTCCGAGACGTTTTTGCAGTCGTGGCGCGGCGTGCTGCCGCTCGTCTGGTTCTGCGTGTGCTTCGCGGTTTACGCCGCGCTGTGCGTCGCGTTCCTGCCGATCGCGAGCAAGCATCCACCGTTCATCTGGGCGCTGTTCGCGATGCACCTGTGCGACACGGTGCTGCTGCTCGTCGGCAGATGGCAGGGCATCCCGCAGGGGATGGAGGAGACGATGTGGATCGATGTGATCTTCCACGTTCTGGTGCTGCTGTTCTTGTTCGTCGGCGGTATTTCCGGCGTCAAGCTCCCGAAGGAGCTGCGCGGAGACCCGCGCGCGGATGTGTCCAATCAGATCATCAAGATGGAAGACTGAGACAACAAAAAGAAAAGCACTTTCGGTGATTGACCGAGAGTGCTTTTTTATGTTTGCGTTGCTGTTACAAGATGATGTTGTCGAGGACGGCGATCGCGTCGCGGTAGTCGCTGTCGCTGCGGCGCTGGACAAACCGGCGCAAAAACGAGTTGCGCCACTCCTTTTCATAGGCGCCGCCCGCTTCCTTTTCACTGATCTGTTCGGCTTGCTGCTGCTGGGCTTTCTTTTCTTCAAACGCGGCCTTCAGTTCGCGCAAGAAGACATCGCCGTCGTCAAAGACGCGCAGACAGTCAAGCTTGAGCGCGTGTGCGAGCTCCTCGAGCTGCTCCACGGTGCGAAAGCCGTACTGCCCGACGAGAGAGCGAAACGCTTCCGGCTCGAAGTAGTAGATCTTGCCGAGGAGATACGAGAACGCCTTCTTCGCGTCGAGATAGCCCAGTTCCCGCCGTTTCGCGATCATCTCGCTGCTGAAATCGAACGAGGCGCCGAGCGCTTCGATATCGAACGGGCGGATATAGACGACCTCGCAGTTCTGGAAATCGAGGTTGTAGTTGACGCCCTTGATCGAGGCGATATCGACGACGATGATCCGGTTGTAGCCGCTGCGGCGCAGCATGGACACCGGGGTGTTGTCGTACATCCCGCCGTCGAGAAACTTTTCTCCCTGCGGACCGATGTTGTTGGCGAGAGGGATCTAGGACGACGCGAGCAGGTAGTCGATCAGCTGTCCTTCGGGGATCTCGTTCAAAAACAGTTCGAGTCCCGTCATGTTGCCCTGCGTCATCTGGATCGTGACGATGCCGAGGGGCGTCCCGCTTTGGCGGATCTTTTCTTCGCTGATATGCGACGCGAGCAGGTCTTTCACGGGGGACGCGTCGAACCCGCGGTTTTTGAGAAACTCGCGGAACAAAACACCCCAGTTCTTCGTGCTGAAAAGATTGTCCGGGTCGGGGAGCGGCGCGTCGATATTGATGCCTTTGTCGAGCGAGACGCTTTGCCAGAGCGCTTCAGCGGTCAGATAGTCGTCCTGGACGACCAGTGCGCCGTTGATCGAGCCGATCGAAACGCCCGCCACGGCGCTGTAGGTGACGCCGATCTCGCGCATGGCTTTCCATGCGCCAAGCTGATAGGCGCCTTTTGCTCCGCCGCCGGCAAGGACAAGTCCGTATGGTTTCATGGGTAGAGTTCGCCTCCGAATGCTGAGTGCACAGTAATGTGGTTGAAAAATAAAAAAGCGATAGTTGATTCTCAATAACTACATGTGTATCGGTTGTCTCATCTTTAGCAAACAAATCGCAACGATAGTCTCCCATTCTTGCTTCTGCTTGAATATCAACCAATGATAGTCGTAATATGTCGTTTAAATATTCAATGTTTTCCGGTTTTGAAAGTCATTCGGAAAAATCATATTGCTCATGTTTCCAAAGATCACGAACTTCAACTTCTGTTAATCTGCCTAATAACATATTAATTATCTCCTAACACAATTTATAATGAATCTGTTAGCGTTCCGATTACACGGTTCGACAGCAGAAAGCCCTGCTTCGTCAAAGCGATCGTGCCGTCTTGTACGGTCAGCAGCCCGTGGGGCGCCAGCCGCGCCGCCGCATCAAACACCGTCTGCGGCAGGTGTTTGCCGAAACGGTCGAAAAACGCGTCGTCCGACAGCCCCTCGCTGAGGCGCAGCCGCAGCATGCAGAACTCGCTTTCGTCGCCGCCTTCTCCGTCGTCCACAGGGGCGTCGCCGCGCAGGAACGAAGAGAAGTCGCGCGGATAAAAGAACCGCTTTCCACCGAAGAACGAGTGTGCCGCGGGACCGAGCCCGAGGTAAGGCTCGTCACGCCAGTAGTGCAGGTTGTGGCGACTTTCACAGCCGGGCAAAGCAAAATTGGAGATCTCATACTGTCGCAGACCCATCTTCTCAAGCGCTTCTGCGGCGTGGAGATAAAAGTCGCACACGCGGTCTTCGTCGGGAAAGGGGAGCGTGTCTTTTTTTGCAAACAGGGGCGTGTTTTCCTCCACCTTGAGCAGATAGGCGCTCACATGGGGAACGCCGCTTTCCTGAATGAAGCGCAGGCTTTCGTCCAGCGTCTGCTCTGTCTGCCCGGGCAGGCCGAGCATCAGGTCGAGCGACAGATTTGTGATCCCGCTTTGCTGCAGCTGCCGCAGCGCGTTCTCCGCCTGCTGCGGGGTCGAAGCACGGCCCAGCGCGGCGCGTTCGCTTTTCACCGCCGACTGCAGGCCCAGCGAGACCCGGTTGACCCCCGCCGCGGACAGAGACGCCGCCAGCGCTTCGTCCACGGTGGAGGGGTTGCACTCGACTGTGATCTCCGCGTCGCTTGTCAGCGGAAGCGCGGACCGGATTGTGTTCAGCACCGCCGCGATACGGTCGCCGCCGAACAGCGAGGGCGTGCCGCCGCCGAAATAGACCGTGTCGAACGGTTCGGTCACATCGCCTGACCAATCGACGACGCTGCGCTGCAGCGCGCCGCAATAGGCGTCCATTTGGGCGTCTGTCGGCGCAAAGGAATAGAAATCGCAGTAGTCGCATTTGCGCGCGCAGAAGGGGATGTGCAGATACAGCCCGGCGCTCATGTGTTGTCTTCCAGCTTGAGGACGGCCATAAACGCCTCCTGCGGCACTTCCACTGTACCGAACTGGCGCATCCGCTTTTTGCCTTCCTTCTGCTTTTCGAGCAGCTTCTTTTTGCGGGTGATGTCGCCGCCGTAGCACTTCGCGAGTACATCTTTGCGCATCGCACGGACGGTCTCGCGGGCGATGACCTTTGAGCCGATCGCGATCTGGATCGGGATCTCGAACATCTGGCGCGGGATCGTCTCCTTGAGCCGCTCGGCGATCCGGCGCGCGCGGGCCATGGCCTTGTCATTGTGGATGATGAACGACAGCGCGTCGATCATGTCGCCGTTGAGCAGCACGTCGAGCTTCTGCAGGTTGGATCGCTGATAGCCGGCGATCTCATAGTCGAACGACGCGTAGCCGCGGGTGCGGCTTTTGAGCACGTCGAAGAAGTCATAGATGATCTCGTTGAGCGGCAGCTCATAGTGGATGTCCACGCGCTCCTTGGTGATATAGGTCATGTCCTTGAACACGCCGCGGCGGTCCTGGCAAAGGTCCATGATCGCGCCCACGTAATCGGCGGGGGCGTAGATGTGCGCGTTGGTGATCGGCTCTTCGGAATAGTCGATCTCGCCGGGGTCGGGGTAGTGCGTCGGGTTGTCCACCTCGACGACAGACCCGTCGCGCAGGTGGATTTTATAGATGACGCTCGGGACGGTCGTCACAAGGTCGAGCAGATATTCGCGCTCCAGCCGTTCCTGAATGATCTCGAGGTGCAGCAGTCCCAAAAAGCCGCAGCGGAAGCCGAAGCCGAGCGCGCCGGACGTTTCGGGCTCATAGGAGAGAGACGCGTCGTTGAGCTGCAGCTTTTCCAGCGCGTCGCGCAGCGCCTCGTAATCGGCGCCGTCGGCGGGATAGATCCCGCAGAAGACCATCGGGTTCACCTTGCGGTAGCCGGGCAGCGGCTCGCTTGCCGGGCGCTGGACCTTCGTTACGGTGTCGCCGACCTTCGCGTCGCGGACGGTCTTTATGGACGCTGTGATATAGCCGACTTCGCCGGCGGTCAGCATGTCACATGGCTCCATGCTTGTCGCGCGCATATAGCCGACCTCGACGACGTTGAACTCCGCGCCGGTCGCCATCATGCGCATGGTTTCGCCCGCTTTGAGCGTACCCTCCATCACGCGGACATAGACGATGACGCCCTTGTAGTTGTCATAGACCGAGTCGAAGATCAGCGCGCGCAAAGGCGCGTCGTCGTTTGCCACAGGGGCGGGGATATCCTCGACGATGCGTTCGAGCACCTGCTCCACGTTTTCGCCGGTCTTGGCGGAAACGCGCGGCGCCAGAGAGCAGTCCAGGCCGATCACGTCCTCCACTTCGGCGGCGACGCGGTCGGGTTCGGCGGCGGGCAGGTCGATCTTGTTGATGACCGGCACCAGCTCGAGGTTGTGGTCGAGTGCAAGATAGGTGTTCGCCAGCGTCTGCGCCTCGATACC
>JAFYDS010000254.1 GCA_017544665.1 Clostridia bacterium
CACGACGATCGACACAACGAGCGTGGCCTATGGCGAGACGCCGACACATGCCGACCCGGCAGTGCCCGCATCGTATGATGCCGAGCATTACACCTATACGTTCACCGGCTGGACGCCGGAGATTGCAGCCGTGACCGGCGAAGCAACCTATACTGCGCAGTTCACGCAGACGGCGAAGAGCTACACCATCACCTTCGTGACCGACGGTTCTGCCGTTGCGGATATCACCGAGCTTTACGGCACGGAAGTGACTCTGTCCGACAGCGAGAAGGACGGCTTCCACTTCGAAGGCTGGTATGCTGACAGCGCGTATGCTGCCGACAGCAAGGTGACAAGCCCCTACACGCTGACCGGCGACGTCACCCTGTATGCGTACTTTGAAGCGCTGAGCCTGAGCAGCGAGGCGGTCGAAGAAGCGATCGCGACGGCGACTGCCGGCGTTTCGGGCACCTGCTACACGGCGGCGACCTACGAGGCGTATCAGAGCGCGCTCGCGGCTGTCCGCGCGTTCAAGGATCAGCACGCCACTGCGGAGAATCTGACAGCCTACAACAACGCGCTGACCGCGCTCGACAACGCGGTTGCCGGCCTTGCGGTCGAACACGCCTACACCGGCGAACCGTCTCTGACCCGCCCGGTCAAAGACGCTGACACCGGCGAATGGGGCACGGGTACCTACACCTGGACCTGCGCGAACGATGCGGGCCACCCGGTCAAGACCGAACCGGTCAACCGCGCAAACTACACGCAGTACGACGCTGTTCTGGCGCAGATCAACACCCTGCTCGAAGAAGACTACACAGACGACGTGATCTCTGCGCTGACGACCGCGAAAACGGCGATGGAAGCGATTCAGCAAGACTACGTCGTACCCGAACAGGCTCAGCTCGACGCCGCGATTCAGGCGATCCTGAACACCCTCGGCGAGAACGACAAGATCACAGTCAATGAGGACGGCAATATTACTGTAAGCGACGACGCGTACAAGACCTACACGCTGACCGTCAGCAACAACGTCAACAGCTCCACGCTGACCTACACGAAGAAGGCGGGCGAGCAGGTCGTTCTGACCCTCACACTCGCGGGCTACACCTTCAAGAGCTGGAACGAAAACGCGAATCTGAACGCTGAGACCGGCGTCTACACCTTCCCGGCGGCGGACGACACGATCACCGCGCAGTATGTGAAGGATCTGACCGGCAACGAAACGATTGCCGCCGCGCAGGCTATCATTACCGACGCGAACGATCCCGACACCGGCAGCGACTATGACGGCGACTATATCGACGATCTGGAAGACCTGCTCGATGAACTCGACGTAATCAAGAACGACCCGACGAAGCTTGACGACGTGGAAGAGCTTCTGGAAGACATTCAGGAACTGGTCAACGCCGCGGACAGCAACAAGCTTTACACGATCACATGGGTGATCGACGGCGCGACCGAGACGACAAAAGTCAAGGTCGGCGACACCCCGACGCACGCCGCTCCCACGAAGGAAGGCTACCACTTCACCGGCTGGGATCCGGCAATCGTTGCCGTGACCGGCGACGCGACCTATACCGCGCAGTTCGAAGAGAACGTGACCGGCGCAGCCGATTATGAGGAATACGACGAACTCTTCGCGATCCTGGAAGTGCTCAAGGACAACGACGCGATCCTGCCCGAACTGCTCGAGGAGATCAACGACAAGGTTGACAATCCGCTGCCGCGCGACCTGACAGCAGATCAGCAGGATACGATCGACGCCGAAGTCGAAGAAATCAAGGCGCTGCTGGATCGGATCGTTGAAAAGGACGGCAACGGCGATTACACCACCTCCGTTAAGGAGAGTGCGCTCGTCCACTGCACCGTGACCTTCTACTGGCTGACGACGAAGCTGACCAAGACGGTCATCAAGGGTGACCCGGTCGCCGCGCCGAACGTCACCGCGATGTACGGCGTGGAAGGCATGGAAAGCGGCCACTATGTCTTTGACAAGTGGACGATCAAGGGCAGCGACAGCACAGACTTTGATCTCGAAAGCATTGCGGGTGATCTGGAACTCGAAGGTCACTACAAGCTCGAAGCGCACACCGGCAGCTGGGTCGAACATCCGGCGACCTGCAGCAACGTCTCGTGGCACGAGATCGACTGCACGACCTGCGGCATGCACTTCAAGGCGAACACCGGCACCGAAAAGGCGCCGCACGACTGGAACGACTGGGTCGTTGTCGAAGCGACCTGCGCGCATCCTGGCAGCAGAACCCGCACCTGCAAGAACGATCCGTCCCATAAGGAGACCGAGGTCATTCCGCAGCTGAACCACACCGACGCTGACGGCGACACGATCTGCGACGTCTGCGGCAACCCGACGGAAGCGCATCAGCACACCGACGCCAACGGCGACGGCAAGTGCGATACCTGCGGCGCCAAGACGAACGTCCACGCCCACACCGACGGCAACAACGATGGCGTCTGCGACGGCTGCGGCAGCAACATGGACGGCTCCTTCCGCTGCAACCTGTGCTCGTTCTGGGAGCAGTACAAAGGCGTGCCCGTCTTCGGCTGGTTCGTCATCATCATCCACTACATCTATCACCTGATCGCCCAGATCACCTCCTGGCGCTGATCGGCAAAACGGATAGGGTAGCGTAACCCTCAATAGAAAAGGCCCACCGCTTCGGCGGTGGGTTTCTTTTTGGCAAAAGAAAAAACCGCGCTTACGCGTCGGCTTCTTCCTTCAGCTTGGTCCAGTACGCGACAGCAAGGCGGTCGCAGCGCTCGTTTTCGGGGTGCCCGTCATGTCCGCGGATCCACTGGAATTTGACTTCGTGCTTTTCAAGCAGCGTCAGCAGTTCATCCCAGAGGTCAGGGTTGAGCGCAGGCTTTTTGTCCTTCTTGCGCCAGCCGTTGGCTTTCCAGCTTTTCGCCCAGCCCTGCTCGATGCCGTTGACGACGTACTGTGAGTCGGTCACGACCGTGACGATACAAGGCTCTTTGAGCGCGCGCAGCCCTTCGATCACCGCCGTCAGTTCCATCCGGTTGTTGGTCGTCTGCGCTTCGCCGCCGCAAAGCTCCTTCTGCTTGCCGTTGTAGTCGAGAATCGTGCCCCAGCCGCCCGCGCCGGGGTTGCCGGAACACGCGCCGTCGGTATAAATCGTTACCTGTTTCATGTTATCACCGCTGAAATTTTATCACATTCTTTCGTTTGATGCAAGAGAAACGGGACAATAATTGAATCGCGCCGCGTTTTTCTTGTGAAAGGGCGGAATTTGTGCCGGGATTTCTTGACAGATCGCGGAAAAAATAGTATTATATAATGACTATTTATATTGGAATAGTTTTCTTACATAGATCATCAAAACAGGAAAGGAGTGTTGATCAATCTTTTATGAGCGAAAAAAACAATAAATCCAAGCTCGAAAAAAGTCTGAATTCACTGAACAGACAAAATCATAAACAACAAGCAAAACCCAACGCCGCCGCAGGCGTCAACGCCGGCAAGTATAAACGCGGCAAAAAGAACCAGCAGGGTATTTCCCGTCCGCTGCCGTATCAGAACACCCGCCCGGGCGGCTCCCGGCGTCAGAGCCGGCGCAAACCGCCGAAACAAAAACCGATCCGGATTTCCTTCCTCGGCGGGATCAACGAAGTCGGCAAGAATATGACCGTGTTCGAATATGAGAACGATATGATCATCGTGGACAGCGGTCTTGCCTTCCCGGACGAGGATATGCTCGGGATCGATCTCGTGATCCCCGACTTCACCTATATCAAAGAGAACGCAGACAAGCTGCGCGGCGTCGTGATCACCCACGGTCACGAGGACCATATCGGCTCCCTCGCGTATCTGCTGCGCGAACTGAACGTGCCTGTCTATGCGACACGGCTCACGATCGGCCTGATTAAAGGCAAGCTGGAGGAGCACAACCTGCTATCCTCCGCCCGCCTGAACGTCGTTTCGCCCGGCGAACACGTGACGCTCGGCGATTTCGACGTGGAGTTCATTCATGTTAACCATTCGATTCCCGACGCGGTCGGCTTTGCCATCAAATGCGGCGGCGGGACGATCGTCCACACGGGCGACTTCAAGATCGACGCGACGCCGATCGACGGCGGCATGATCGACCTTGCCCGGTTCGGACAGCTCGGCAGCGAAGGCGTACTGTGCATGCTTGCCGATTCCACCAACGCGGAGCGCCCGGGTTTTACCGAAAGCGAGCGCAAGGTGGGCGAATCGTTTGAACGTCTGTTCAAAAATGCGGGCGACCGGCGGATCATCATCGCCACGTTCGCGTCGAACATCCACCGCGTCCAGCAGATCATCGACGTGGCCCAGAAGGAGGGGCGCAAGGTGGCGCTCTCCGGCCGCAGTCTTGAAAACGTCGTGGCGGTCAGCCGCGAGCTCGGCTACCTGAAAGTGCCTGACAACGTGCTGATCCCGCTCGATCTGATCCACCGCTACAGCGCGAAGGAGCTCGTGCTCATCACGACCGGCAGTCAGGGCGAACCGATGTCCGCGCTGACGCGCATGGCGCTTTCCGACCACCGCAAGGTGATGATCACGCCGAATGATTACGTGATCATTTCCGCGACGCCGATTCCCGGCAACGAAAAGACGGTCGGGCGCGTGGTCAACGAGCTGATGAAGCTCGGCGCGGAGGTCGTCTATGAACGCATGTACGAAGTCCACGTTTCCGGCCACGCCTGTCAGGAGGAGCTCAAGCTGATGCTCTCCCTGATCCATCCGCGCTTCTTTATTCCGGTGCACGGCGAGCAGAAGCATCTGCAAAAGCACGCCGGTCTGGCGCGCGCGGTCGGTATGGACCCGAATGACATCCTGATCGTCGATAACGGCGTGCAGGTCGAAGTCCAGCCGGATAAAATCAAAAAGTGCGGCAGTGTGCCCGCCGGACAGGTCTTTGTTGACGGCAGCGGCGTCGGTGACGTCGGCTCGGTCGTCATCCGCGACCGAAAACACCTGGCGGAGGACGGCATCATCATCATCGCCGCCGGTATCGACCATACGACAGGCTATCTGACGAGCGGACCCGACGTCGTTTCGCGCGGCTTTGTCTATGTCCGCGAGTCGGAGGATCTGATTGAAGAGATCAAACGTACCGCGACGAAGACCATCCTCAAATGCTACGACCGCAACATCCGCGAATATACCGCGATCAAAAACCGTATCCGCGACGACGTTTCACGCCTCATCTATGAGCGCACGAAGCGCAGTCCGATGATTCTACCGATCTTTCTGGAGACTGACTGATGAAAAAACTTTGGAAAAGCGTGGATCTCTCGCTGCTCATCTTTCTGGCGGGACTGGTGTTCGCCGTCCTGACCTTCCGGTTGAGCAAGCCGCTTGCCTGCATCGAGGCGGGTGTGTTCGTCGTGCTTTTCCTGCTGCAATGCATCTACCGCAAGGTCGTCAAACAGCGGCTGCTGTATCAGATGAACGCCGTTGCGGATGAACTGGATTATGAAAAAGGCAAAGCGTTCAACACGCTGAGCGTCGCCTGCTGTGTTGTGGACGGCGGCGGCGGGATGCTCTGGCTCAACAAGGCGTTCGAGTCCGCATTCGAGATCGACGGCAAAACCGTCTCCTGCAGTCTGCAGCAGCTGCTGCGGCGCGACAGCCTCGAAAAGCTCTTTGAGGGACGCGGGTTCAAGATCCGCTTCGGCGAACGGTTTTTCGCCGTTTATTCGAGCGAGATCCCGCTGGAAAGCGAGACGCTGTATCTGCTGTATTTCTTCGACGAAACGGCGCTGCGCCAGACCGAACGCGCCTACTACGATTCGCGCCCGAGCGTGATGCTGACCGTCCTCGACAACGCGGACGAACTGCTGCAGACGTTCAAGGAGAGCGAATGCGCCGCCATCTATTCGATGATCGAACAGATGATCGACGACTGGGCGACGTCCTACGGCGCGCTGTGCCGCAAACTGGCTGCCGACCGGATGTTCATCATTGTGGAGGAAAAGGCGCTGCAGCGTATGGTCAGCGACAAGTTCAACATTCTCGACCGCGTGCGCGATTTCACCTATGAGGGCAAGCAGACCGATCTGACGCTGTCGATCGGCGTCGGACGCGAGGGAAATTTCCACGACTCCAACAACGCGGCGCGGCAGTCGCTCGACATGGCGCAAAGCCGCGGCGGCGACCAGGCGGCGATCCGTCACGAGGCGCAGTATCAGTTCTACGGCGGCGTTTCCGCCGGCGTCGAACGCAAAAACAAAGCGAAGACCCGCCTGATCGCGAAGACGATCGCCGCGACCGTCTGCGACAGCGAACAGGTCCTCATCATGGGACACCGCTTTTCGGATTATGACGCGATCGGTTCCGCCATCGGGCTGTATCAGATCGCCCGCTTCTTCGGCAAGGAAGCGCATATCGTCGTTGACCGGACGACCACGCTCTCAGAACCACTGTGCACGCTCTTTGAAGAGAACGGACACCCGGACGCCTTCATTTCCCCGGAAAAGGCGCTGCTGACGGCGGGTGAGGGAACGCTGCTGTTCGTGACCGATACGCACAAGCAGGACTTTACCGAATGTCCGCCGCTGCTCGAACGCGCCGGCTCGGTGATCGTCATCGACCATCACCGCAAATCGGTGCAGTTCATCGAAAACACCGTGGTGTTCTATCATATCCCGAATGCCTCCTCCGCGAGCGAAATGGTCACGGAGCTGGCGCAGTATATGGATAAAAAGCCGATCCTCGACCCGGTCTCGTCGCTCGCGCTGTTCGCCGGCATCATGCTCGATACGCGCAACTTCGTGCTGCGCGCCGGCGTCAGGACCTTTGAAGCGGCGGCGTATCTGCGCTCGCGCGGCGCGAATACCGTCGAATGCAAGAAACTGTTTTCGACGGATATGGACATCTTCCGCGCCCGCAACAAGATCATTGATTCCGCCGTGCGCTACCGCGAGGTCTGCGCGATCTCCACGCTGACGCAGGAATGTGCCAACGAGCGGCTGATCACGTCGCAGGCGGCGGATGAAATGCTCGGCATCGAAAACGTCAAAGCGTCGTTCGTGCTGTTCCGCCTCGGCTCCGCCTACCATATCTCGGCGCGGTCCTACGGTGAAGTCAACGTACAGCTCGTGATGGAGGCGCTCGGCGGCGGCGGTCATCAGACGATGGCGGCGTGTCAGCTCGGCGAAATCAAATTCGACGACGCGATGCATCAACTCAAACAAGCGATCGATCAGGTTCTTGATATCTAATAGAAGGGGGTTCTTTCCATGAAAGTCATTTTGAAGCAGGACGTCAAGGGGCTCGGCAAAAAGGGCCAGCTCGTCAATACGTCCGACGGCTACGCGCGCAACTTCCTTTTCCCGAAGGGACTTGCCGCCGAAGCGAACGCGCAGGCGATGAGCGAACTGAAAAACAAGGAAGACGCGGAACGCTACCGCATCAAGACCGAGACCGCCGCGGCGCAGGCGGCTGCCGAGCGGATCGAGGGCAAAACGATCCGCATCTCCGCGAAGGCGGGACAAAACGGCAAGCTGTTCGGCTCCGTGACGTCGAAGGAAATTGCCGAAACGCTGCAATCGACCTTTGGCATCAGCGTGGATAAACGCAAGATCACCGTGGAAGAAATCAAACAATACGGGACGTATGAATTTGAAGTGAAGCTGTATCCCGGCATCAGCACGCAGCTTTACGTAATGGTTGGTGAATAATAATGCCGAACAATCAGACGATCGTCTCGCTTGACGACGTACAGCTGCCTTACAGTCTGGAAGCCGAACAGGCCGTGCTCGGGTCGATTCTGACCGACCCGAACTGCATCACGCAGGTGCTGATTCTGCTCAAGGCGGACTACTTCTATCTGCCGCAGCACAAGGCGATTTTCAATATCATGCAGGGAATCGACGCCGTCGGCGGACAGATTGATCCGCTTGTGGTGCTCGATAAGCTCAAGACCGAGAACGTCTATGATGACGCCGGCGGCAAAAACTATCTCTATCAGTTGGCGCAGTCCGTGCCTTCCACGCAGAACGTGGAAAGCTACTGCAAGATCGTCAAAGAGAAGTATTACACCCGCACGCTGATCAATGTCTCCAAGCAGATCATTGAAGAAGCTTCCGGTTCCGACAGCGAAGCCGACCTGCTGCTCGATTCCGCCGAGCAGAAGATCTACGACATCCGGCAGGGGAAGGTGTCGCGCGGCCCGACGCGGATCAGCGACATCATCATCAACGAGGTCTATGACAGACTGCAAAAGCTCTCTGCGCCCGACGGCGACCAGTACAGAGGCTACACGACAGGCTTTACCGAGCTCGACCGCGCCATCACGGGACTCAACAAGTCTGACCTTGTGATCATCGGCGCGCGCCCCGCCATGGGCAAAACGAGCCTTGCGCTGAATATGGCGCGCAACACTGCCATGATGGGCCGCAAGAAGGTGCTGTTCTTTTCCCTGGAAATGACAAAGCAGCAGCTTGCGCAGCGCGTCCTCGCGACGGAAGCGCGGGTCGAAAGCACCAAGATGCGCTCCGGCAATATCACCGGCGACGAATGGAAGCAGCTTGCGACGGCGACGTCGCTGCTGAACAACTGCGAACTGTATTTCGACGACTCGTCCGACATGACGGTGCCCGAAATGAAAGCCCGGATCCGCCGTTTAAAAGACGTGGACGTTGTCTTCGTTGATTATCTGCAGCTGATGCAGTCCGGACAGCGCGAGGAAAACCGCGTGGCGGAAGTCACGAAGATCACAAGAAGCCTCAAACTGATGGCGAAGGATCTGAACATACCGGTCGTCGTGCTGGCGCAGCTGGCGCGTCCGCCCAAGGGACACGAATCACACCGGCCGCAGCTGTCCGATCTGCGTGAATCCGGCTCGATCGAGCAGGACGCCGATATCGTGATCATGCTGTACCGGCAAGACTACTTTTCCAAGGATAAGGGCGATGAGCCGGACGAGAATCAGCCCGCCATCAACGAGGCGGAGTTCATCGTGACCAAGAACCGTCACGGCCCGACAAAAACGGTCACCGTCGCCTGGAACGGCGATTATACCATGTTCTCGAATCTCGAGGTTCTGCGCAATGATCTCTAAGGTCATCCAAACGATCGAGGAAGAACACCTGCTGGACGGCGTGCAAAGCGTCTGCGCGGCGGTCTCCGGCGGCGCGGATTCCATCTGCATGCTGGAGGTGCTGTGCGACCTGCGCGAGCGCTACGGCTTTACGCTCGAGGTGCTGCATATCAACCATCTGCTGCGCGGCGAACAGGCGATGCGCGACGAAGCGTTTGTCGTGTCCGTCTGTGAGAAAAAGGGCTTGCCGTATCAGGTGCTGCGCATCGACGCTGCGGCGCGCGCAAGGGAGCTGCACATCGGCGTGGAGGAAGCCGGACGGCTGATCCGCTACGAAGCGTTTCTCGCGTCACCCTGCGACGCGGTCGCTGTGGCGCATACGCTGTCTGACCGGACGGAAACGGCGCTCTTCCGCATGGCGCGGGGGACGGCGGTCCACGGCGCGGCGGGGATTCTCCCGCGACGGGACAAGGTAATCCGTCCGCTGCTGCGTGTCACGCGGACAGAGGTGGAAGAATTTCTCACAGCCCGCGGGATCTCATGGGTGCAGGACAGCACGAACGATCTTGACGATTACAGCCGCAATTATGTCCGGCATACTCTCGTACCGGCGTTCCAAAAGCTGAACCCTGCGTTTGAAGAAACGTTTTCCGGCTTTATGGACGCCGCGCGGGAACAGACCGACTTCCTCAGGCAGGAAGCAAAGAAGCTGCTCTTAGCGGCAAAACGGCAAAACGGCTATGACAAAACGGCGCTGCTTGCGGCGCACCCGGCGCTGCGGCGCGAAGCGCTGCGGATGATCCTGGCGCAGCAGATCGAAAAAGATATGACGCGCCGCCATATCCTGCTGTGTGAAACGGCGCTCGCGGAAGGCGGGACCGTGCAATTGACAAAAGACTGGTTCTTTACCGCCAAAGGCGACAAAGCTATGCTCACCGGCAGGCGGAAGGCGTTCCTGCCGTGGGAAGCGGCGTTTGCCGGCCTGCGTGCCGAAACGGTCCGCGGAACGGTCCTCTTACAAAAAGTGACGGACGGCACCGGCTGTCTGTCCTTTGAAAAACTGACGGCGCAGCCCGCGCTCTGTGTGCGGTCCCGCCGGGCGGGGGATACCTTTTCCTCCGCGTCCCGGGGCGTTACCAAAACGCTCAAAAAACTCTTCAACGAAGCCAAAATCCCGCCCGAAGAGCGCAGCCGTATCTGCGTCCTCTCGGTGAACGGCGCAGTCGCCTGGGTGGAAGGCTTCGGCGCGGACGCGCACTTTGCCGGCACAGACCTTCGCGTGGAGATCGTGCCGTTATCCGAATGAGAAAAGCGAAAGTACATAAAGGAGAATTCTTATGCCAAAACAAACCGTAACCGCACGCTTTGCCAACTCCGCTTTGATCGGCGACATCAAAGAAATCTTTTTCAACGAGATCCAGCTGGATGAGATCGTTGCACGGCTCGGCAGACAGATCAGCAAAGACTTTGAAGGCAAGAATCTGCTCATGGTCTCCGTTCTGAAGGGATCTGTCGTCTTTATGGCGGATCTCATGCGTCATATCACGATCCCGTGCAGGATCGACTTCATCTCCTCGTCGATCTACAAAAACAAAACGATGGCGCAGCCGCGGCCGGATATTCGGGATATTCTCCAGTTTGACGATATTTCCATGTTCGACATTCTGGTCGTGGAGGACATTCTCGACACCGGACGGACGCTGCAGGGACTTTCGGAGTACCTGCTGGACAAGGGCGCGAAATCGGTGACGATCTGCACGCTGCTCGATAAGCCGGAGCGCCGCGACCCGTCCACCACGATCAAGCCGACCTATATCGGCGCGCAGGTCGCGAACGAATTTGTCGTCGGCTACGGACTCGACTTTGACGAAAAGTACCGTAATCTGCCGTTTATCGGCATCCTCAAGCCGGAAGTCTACAAGGACTGAGAAAGGCTTGCAATCGTACAGAAGAAGGAGTGTTGTTTCGATATGAAAGATATGCGCAAGTGGGGCAATCTGCTGTATCTGATCATCCCGCTGCTGCTGATCTTCAGCATCGCAGCGTTTTCCAACGGCCGCGCGGAAAAGAAAGCGACCTATTCGGAGATCATGAACCTGTTCCAGAACCATGAGATCACCGAATATACAGTGAATTTCAGCTCCGGCGCTCTGCTCTATAAGGTCAAGGGCGACAATACCGAAAAGAAATACGCGCTTCCGAGCGTGGATCTGTTTATTATGGATATCCACGAGGATGTGGTGCAGTACAACGCCGAGCATCCGGACGCGCAGATCGAATATGACTACAAGGCGGGAACCAACAACTCCTTCTGGTTCAGCATGCTGCCGATGCTGCTCATGGGCGGGATCTTCGTCTTTGCGATGTTCTACTTCTACCGCAAGATGGGACAGAGCATCACGATGGAAAACAACCGTACGCTCAGCTTCGGCAAAGCGCGCGTCACCGACGCGAAGGACAGCAAAAAGAAAGCGACCTTTGCGGACGTCGCGGGCTGCGACGAAGAGAAAGAGGAGCTGCAGGAAATCGTGGAGTTCCTCAAGGATCCGAAAAAGTTCAGCGCACTCGGCGCACGTATTCCGAAGGGCGTTTTGCTCGTCGGCCCGCCGGGAACCGGTAAAACACTGCTGGCGCGCGCGGTCGCGGGCGAAGCGAACGTCCCGTTCCTTTCGATCTCCGGCTCCGACTTTGTTGAAATGTACGTCGGCGTCGGCGCCTCGCGTGTGCGCGATCTGTTCTCGCAGGCGAAGAAGCTCGCGCCATCCATTCTGTTTATCGACGAGATCGACGCGGTCGGCCGCCATCGCGGCGCCGGCATGGGCGGCGGTCACGATGAACGCGAACAGACGCTCAACCAGATGCTGGTGGAAATGGACGGCTTTGACGCGAACGAAAGCGTCATTATCATCGCCGCGACCAACCGCCCGGATATCCTCGACCCGGCGCTGCTGCGTCCCGGCCGTTTCGACCGTCAGGTGACGGTCGGCTATCCCGATATCAAGGGCAGAGAAGAGATCCTCAAAGTCCACGCGAAGGACAAGCCCCTCGCGCCGGACGTCAAGCTTTCCGTGATCGCGGCGTCCACTGCCGGCTTCACGGGCGCGGACCTCGAAAACCTGCTCAACGAAGCGGCGCTGCTTGCCGCCCGCCGCAGCAAAAAAGCGATTACCATGGCGGAGATCGAAGAAGCGACGATCAAGGTCGTCGTCGGTACCGAAAAGCGCTCGCATAAGATCTCCGACAAAGAAAAGCGCCTGACGGCGTATCATGAATCCGGCCACGCGGTCGCGACCTATCATCTCGAGGGACAGGACCCCGTCCATCAGGTCTCGATCATTCCGCGCGGTCTGGCAGGCGGCTATACGATGTCGCTGCCGACGGAGGACAAGTCCTACCGCTCCAAAACGAGCATGCTCGACGACATCGTCGTCCTGCTTGGCGGCCGCGTCAGCGAAGCAATGATTCTCGGCGATATTTCGACCGGTGCGTCGAACGACCTCGAGCGCGCGACACAGATCGCCCGCGACATGGTCACCCGTTACGGCATGAGTGACCTGATCGGTCCGCTTTCGCTGGAATCCGGTTCGCACGAAATCTTCCTCGGACGTGATTATTCCAACGCCCGCGCCTATTCCGAAACGGTGGCGGCGCAGGTCGACGAGGAAGTCAAGCGGATCGTCAACGACGCCTACGCCCGCTGCGAAGCGATCCTCTCGTGCCATGAAGATCAGCTGCACACGCTTGCGCAGTATCTGATCGAGCACGAAAAGATCGACGGCGACGACTTCAAGCGTCTGATGGAGACCGGCGCGCTTCCGTCGACGGAAACGACAGAAGCTGCACCCGCAGAAGATGCGCCCGTGGACGAAACGCCGCAGCCGACCGAAGAAGCCTGATCGCACGGCGGTACCCCGCAAGATTTCTCAAGAGAGGGAACTTCTATGCTTTACTATCTCAAAATGCTGATCATTGCGCTGATCAGCGGTCTGTTTACGGCGCTGCCCGTTTCCTTCGGCGCCCATTACGCCTACCTGTCCTCCGTCTTGTCGTTCACGAATGATAAGGCGCTGCTCGGGTTTTACTATGCTGTGATCGCGACGGCGTTTTCGCTCGTCGTGTTCGGCTATCTGCGCCGGATCTACCGCAAGGCGTTCATCTACTCCGTCTTTACCAAGAAGGGGAGCGATCCCTCGTCGAAAAAGAGCTACCGGAAGATCCTCGGTAATCTTCTGCTGTCGCTGATTCCGACCGCGGTGCTGTTCATTCCGGTCGGCGAAGGGGGACTGCTGCTCGACATCTTCACGAATCTGCTGCAGGAAAACTACCTCCTCGTGACGGCGTCCTGCTGCATCGGCTCCGGTCTGTTTTTGCTGATCGCCGTGTGGTACACGCGCCAGCACTACGCAGAAACCGTCCGCTCGTCGAAGCCGTTGTCGGTGCTGCGCTTTTCGATTTATCAGTTGCTCGCCTATCTGCTGCCCGGCGTTTCCAACGTCTCGATCGGCGGAACGAGCCTGCTTTTGACCGACGTGGAGCCGAAGGTGCTCGTGCGGGAACTGCTGCTGTACCTCGCACCGTCGATGTTCGTCGTCAATGTGGCACGGATCGTGCGCTACATCCTCTCGGGTATCGTGCTCAACCCCGTGATGATCGCGATTGCCGCAGTCGGTTCGGGGCTCGGAAGCCTGTTGATGATCCATCTGATCAGTAAATTCAATCTGCGCAAACATTTTGTGTTCTTTGCCGTATATTCAATTGTGTTCGGTCTGTTTATCGCGGTTTCCGCGTTTGTGTTCTAAGAGAAAAGAGGAGTTATGGCAGATAAGAAAAAGAAGGCGGCTTCCAAAAAGAAGCCCGCCGCCAAGAAGAAGCCCGCCGCCAAGACAAAGGGCGGTGCGGCGAAAACCAAAAAGGCGCAGGGACAGGCGACCTACTACGAAAGCCACCGCAAGCTGCTGATGCTGATCTATCTGGCGACGTCGCTTGTGTTCCTTTGTGTGGCGTTTATCCCGGGCTTCAACGTCTGGGCGAAGATACGCGGGGTCTTTTTCGCGTTCTTCGGCGTCTCGTTCTATGTGTTCAATATCTGTTTGTTTATCATCGGTCTGCGCATGGCGACCGACAGTTTGAAACGCTCGTTCCTGCTGACGTCGCTTGCTGCCGTGTTTTTGACCGCCGTCTTCAGCTCGATCATCCATCTGGCGACGTTCTCTGTTGTGGACGGCTCCTACCTTGACCAGCTGCGTCAGGCGGCGACAGACGGCTTTTCGATCGCCTACGACGGCTTTTTGATGACCGGCGGTATCCTCGGCGCTCTGCTCGGCGGCGCGCTGCTGCATACCTGCGGCAAGGCGGCGGGCTTTGTGATCGTGTTCGCCATGCTGATCATCGCGGTCATCCTGTACCTCAATATCAGCGTCGATACCGTCAGTGATTCCGTGTCGTCCGCGATCAATAAGAGCAAGCAAAAGATCGGCGAAACGCACGAAACGAACCGCCAAAAGCGCAATATCCGCAAGGAGCAGCGCGAACAGGAACGCCAGTTAAAAACCGAAGAAGAACAGCGCGCGCTCGAAGAAGAGAGAATGCGCCGCGAGCAGGAGATCCGCCACGCGACCTTCGACTTCACCAAGACCGAAGTCGAGCTGCAGGACGACGACCGCCCCGCGACCGGCTACCGCACCCCGCGGCCCTACAATCCGCAGCAGCGGCTGTTTACCTATGTCGACTCCGACACGAAAGAGGAGGCGCCCGCACCGCAGCCTGAACCCGAACCGGAACCGGAGACGCCGGTGCCGCCTGAAGAAGTCATCCTGCCGGAAGGCTTTGAAGAGATCCCGGACGATACGCTCGGCGATAACGCGGAGCGGCTCGTGGACGAAGCGGTCAAAGAAGCGAACCGCAACGCCAAAAAGAACCAGAAGGAAGTGCTCGCGTTCCCCGAAGACAAGAAGCACCGCGCCAAGAAGGACTACGTTCTGCCGCCGATCCGCTGCCTGAACGAGCCCGATTTCAGCAAAGTCGGTGACATTTCCGCAGAGATCCGCCAGACTTCGCAAAAGCTTGTCGAAACGCTCAAGAGCTTCGGCGTGGAAACGACGCTTATCGGCGTCAGCCGCGGTCCGTCCGTCACGCGCTATGAGCTGCAGCCAGCGCCCGGCGTCAAGATCAGCAAGATCACGTCTCTCGCGGACGACATTGCGCTGAACCTCGCGTCTTCCGGTGTGCGTATCGAAGCGCCGATCCCGAATAAATCCGCCGTCGGCATCGAGGTCCCGAACCAGACCCGCGCCAGCGTGACGCTGCGCGAGATCATCGCGTCGTCCGAATTCCAGTCGAGTCGCAGCAAACTGAACGTCGCGCTCGGCAAGGATATCACCGGTCACGTCAATTGCACCGACCTCGCCAAGATGCCGCACCTGCTGATCGCCGGTACCACGGGTTCCGGTAAATCGGTCTGCCTCAACTGCATGGTCTGCAGTATTCTCTATAACGCGTCGCCCGACGACGTCAAGCTGCTGATGATCGACCCGAAACAGGTCGAATTCTCGGTCTATAACGGGATCCCGCACCTGCTGGTGCCCGTGATCTCCGACGTGCGCAAGGCCGCCGGTTCGCTCGCGTGGGCGGTCGGCGAGATGGAAAACCGCTATAAGACGTTTTCCTCCTGCGGCGTCCGCGATATCAACGGCTTCAACCGGTTTATCATCGGCCGTCCCGAATATGAGCACATGCCGCAGATCGTGATCTTCATCGACGAGCTGAACGATCTGATG
>JAFYDS010000255.1 GCA_017544665.1 Clostridia bacterium
AACACGTCGCCGCTGAATTTGAGAATCTGAATGTTGACGGAGCCTTGCCATTTGCCGATGCCGATCATGGAAATTCATCCTTTCAATTGTTTTTTTCATCATAGCGCATTCCGTTTCGTTCTTTGTTAATAGACTGTAAACTATCGGACGCGACTTATTAAAGTGTATTAAAACGGATTGACGCGCCTTCTCGCGGGCGGTAAAATGGAAACAACCCAGAACATTTCAAGGAAAAGAGGACTTGTTTATGGCAAAGAAAAGACCGCTTGACGAAGACGAATTTCGAAGCTACGAGCTGAAAAGCGACGAGACCAAGGTCAGCGCACGCTCCCTGATGAAAGGCGCGGGGCTGACGGACGAAGAGATCTACCGGCCGTTTATCGGCATCTGCAACTCCTATTCCAACTTTTTCCCGGGCCACTCCAATCTCGACAAGATCGGGCAGGCTGTTAAAGACGGCGTCCTGATGGGCGGCGGCACGCCGGTCGAGTTCGGCACGATCGGCATCTGCGACGGCATGGTCATGGGCACGGACGGCATGAAATACTCTCTGCCGAGCCGCGAGCTGATCGCGGACAGCGTGGAGACGATGGCGAAGGCGCACATCTGCGACGCCGTGGTGCTGGTCTGCGGCTGCGACAAGATCATCCCCGGGATGATCATGGGCGCGCTGCGGCTGGATATTCCGTTCATCGTCGTTACCGCGGGCCCGATGCTGCCCGGTCACTACAACGGCGAGCGCGTCGACGTCCAGAGTATCGCGGAATGCGCGGGGCAGGTCATTGCCGGCACGCTCGACAGCGACGTTTACTGCGCGTATGAAGACGAGGTCTGCCCGACCTGCGGCTCGTGTCAGGGCATGTTCACCGCGAACTCGATGGCGTGCATGACCGAAGTGCTCGGTCTGTCCCTTCCCGGGACCGGGACGATCCCCGCCGTCAGCGCGAAACGCTACCACATGGCGAAGCGATCCGGTATGCGGGCGGTCGAACTGGCAAAATACGACTTCAAGCCCTCTTCCTTTTTGACGAAGGAATCGTTCTTCAATGCGATCAAGCTCGACATGATGCTCGGCTGCTCGACCAACACGGCGCTGCATCTGCCGGCGTTGGCGCATGAGATGGAGATCGACATCTCGCTCGACGACTTCGACCGCATCGGTCGGGAAACGCCGCATCTTGTGAAGCTTTCTCCGTCCGGTCCGCATCTGATGGTCGACCTCGACAACGCGGGCGGCGTCTCCGCCGTCATCAAGCAGGCGATCGATCAGGGCGTCCTTTGGGGCGAGCAGGAGACCGTCACCGGTAAAACCCTCGCGGAAGTCACCGCGAACGCCGCCGTCAAGGACCGCAGCGTGATCCGCACCTTCGAAGAGCCCTATTCGCCGGAGGGCGGACTCGCCGTGCTCTACGGCAATCTTGCCCCGCTCGGCGCCGTCATCAAAACGGCGGGTGTCGATCCGAATATGTTCGAGCACCGCGGTCCCGCGAAGGTCTTTAACAGCCACCAGGAGGCGCTGAACGCGCTGATCTTCGGCGACATCGTCCCGGGCGACGTGGTCGTGCTGCGCTACGAGGGACCGAAGGGCGGTCCGGGTATGCAGGAGATGCTGATGCTGACGGCGCTGATGTGCGGTATGGGCATGGATAAGGACATCGCCCTTGTGACGGACGGCCGTTTCTCCGGTCTGTCGCGCGGCGGCGTGATCGGTCACGTTTCGCCCGAAGCGGCGCTCGGCGGCGCGATCGCGCTCGTGGAGACCGGCGACATCGTGTCCTATTCCATCGCGAACCGGACGCTGACGCTCGAAGTTGACGACGACACACTGGCGAAGCGCAAAGCAGCCCTCGTGATTCCGGCATGTCCCGTCCAAAAGGGCTGGCTCGCGCGGTACGCGAAGCTGGTCGGACCGGTCTCAAACGGTGCGGTCTTGGAATAAGCGCATTCGTGAAGCAATACATTTAATATGAATAAAAAGCTTCTTCTGCCAAACGGCAGGAGAAGCTTTTTTCGTGGAGATATAGACGCAGTTCAGCGGTCTTTCTTTTTCCAGAGCAGGTTGTACAGCGCCGACAGCCCCAGCGCGATCAGCACGAACACGCTGATTCCGAGCAGCAGCATCGGCAGCATCAGCAGATACGCGGCGGGCTGCTGCAGGGGTTTTCCGCTGCAGAAGATGTTCCAGAAAAATACCGGAGGGTAGAACGGGTACGGATAAATCTGCGGATCGGAAACGGCGCCGCGGACGATGGAAACGACCGAATAGACGAGGGGATAGACGCCGACGAGAGGCAGCTGCTTCTTTTCAAGGCACCGGCTTTGCGGCAATAGGAAGAACAACAGCAGCATCAGCGGCGGCATCACCATGTGGTGCACGATCTGCACGACGCTCAGCAGCACGGGATGGAACCCGTCCCAGTACAGCGGCGGCGTCATACCCAGCGGGATCCCGCCGCAGTACACCGCGCCGGTCACGAGGATGTAGGTCGTCACGGTCAGCTTGACCGGCGGATGCAGCACGATCCGCTGCGCCCGGTCACTGCCGAAGAACGTGAAGGCGAGGCAGCACAGATAGAAGCAGACATAGAGATTGGACTGCACCGTGAAATAGGAAAAGAAGTTGAACCGCCCGTAGTCAACGGGGTAGTACTGCGGGTCGTAGGCGAATTCATAAAAGACGACGCGCATCACGATGAGGGCGAACGCAGAAAGCCCCAGCAGCAAAAACAGCGCGCCGAGCCAGCGGTTGCGCGAGAGCAGTTGTTGTTTGCCGGACATAAGGCGACCTCCTTTTAGTCATTCTATGCTTACTATAGCACGCGAAGGCGGAAAACACAAGGCTTTTCTTGCTTTTGCCGCGCGATTATGCTATACTGTGAGCAAAGCTTGTATCACAACGAAAGGAGCCGATCGTATGCGCAAAGGGCTTAGTTTGCTTTTGATCGGCGGGATTCTCATGCTGTCGCTGACCGGTTGCTTCGGCGGCAATACCTATCAGGTGGATTACGGCGGACAAAAGGACTGCTTCACGCACGCGAAAGACAGCTACCGCGCCGGCGCGCAGGTGACACTGTATTACGGTCTGATCGCGACCGACACGGACTACAGCTTCTATCTCGACGGCGAACAAATCTCGCCGGACTATGATGAAAAACACGGCTTTATTATCCGCTTCACGATGCCCGACCACGACGTGAAGCTGAGGGTGGAATCGGTCAACTCGATGGAGTACCGCCCGGAACGCGACGTGGAACCGCAAAAGGAATGGGTGCTGACGTTCGATTCCTTCGACGGCGGCGGGCCGGACTATACCGCGACGGCGGACGACCTGTCTCTTTTGGAGATCACGTCAGAACGGGTCTATCAAAGCGCGGACCACGCAGAACTCGACGGCGCTGGCTATCAGGTGCGGTTCACCTTCCGCGGGCTGCAGCCGGGTACGGCGCTGGTGACGGTGTCTGCCCGCTCTCCGGTCGGCGACAGTTTCGACGCGTTTTACGGCGTAATCGTCTATGACGATCTGACGATCGGCATGGCGAAGCTGTACGACACAAATTAAGAAAACTGATAAAGAATTAAACCGTTCGCTTTTCGAAACGAATGGCTTTTTATAGTCCATTTTCCTTGACAAAACGACTACGTTTCTTTATAATGAGAATACCAAACGAAAGGACGGCTATATGTTGTGGCCGCAGGTGAAGTTATGAACCGTTCTTTATTTCGCAGCGGAATCGCGCTCCTTTTGACAGCTGTTTTGCTTTTCTCCCTGTTTGTGCCGGCGTCCGCCGTACTGGGTGAGGGCTATTACACCACGCTCCCGACCGTCTATCTGCAGGGACAGGGCGCTGAGATCTTTGCTGAAAAAGGCAACCCGAGATCCGGCCGGATCGACGAGATCGACGTGCCGGACGGCTATATCGGCGACGCGGCAAAGTCGCTGATCGGTCCGCTCCTCAAGGGCCTGACGCTGAACCAGTGGACAGAGTGGGAAGATATCTTCGTCGATGCGATCGTGCCGCTGTTTGAAAAGCTGGCGCTTGACGAAAACGGCGAAGCCTCCAACGGCAGCGGTTCCTCGATCAGCGGCGTATCGAACCGTGTCAACGCCAACGGCAAGTACGGTGTGAACGCCTATGTGCTGTCCTATGACTGGCGGCTCGATCCTTGTGCGGTCGCGGATGAATTGAATGCGTATATCAAAAAAATCAAGGAGAAGACCGGCTTTGAAAAGGTCAACCTGATCGGCCGCAGCATCGGCGCGAGCGTTGTGCTCGCCTATCTGAAAGAATACGGCATGGACGATATCGAAACGGTCATCGTCTATTGCGGCAGCTTCTACGGCATGGAGGCGGTCAGCCGCCTGTTTGCCGGCAAGATAGATCTGGACACGCAGGGCATTTCGCGCTTTCTTGATTTCTATGTCAACAGCGGCAAGCTGGGCGAAGAAAACGCCGACCTCTATAACCTCCTGAAGGACGTCGTCGCGACCATGGTGAAGACCGGCGGTCTGAAACTGACGACGAGTACGCTCGAACGGATCTATGACAAGGTCTGGCGCGACGTCTATCCGCGTCTGCTTGTCAAAATGTACGGCAGCATGCCGTCGTTCTGGAGCCTCGTCGGCGACGCCGATTATGAAGAAGCCAAGGCGGCGATCTTCAACGGGCAGGAGGAGACCTACGCCGGTCTCATCGAAAAAATCGACAACTTCCACTATAACGTGCTGGTGCCCTCGCAGCAGATCCTGCAGGATCTGGTCGACGCGGGCGAAAAGGTCCAGATCGTGCTGAAATACGGAATCCCGATGGTCCCGACCAACGACATGGTGAACGCGCAGTCCGACATGCTCACGAGCGTGTATTCCGCCTCGCCGGACGCGACCTGCAGTTTCATCAACGGCACGCTTTCGCAGTCGTATATCGACTCTCTCGCTGACAAGCGTTATGTCTCGCCCGACAAGCAGATCGACGCATCTACCAGCCTGCTGCCCGAGCACACGTGGTTTATCAAGAACGTGGATCACCGCGATATGCCCGACAGCATCACCGCGCTGTTTGAAGCGATCTATGAATACGACGGCTATATGACCGTCTTCGACGACGAAGCCTTCCCGCAGTACCTGTACTTTGACCAGGCGACGCAGACCATGTCGCCGCTGACGGAAGAGAACATGAACACCGCCACCAACGCGGACTGGAACATGAACTACTTCCAGCGTCTGGCGCGGCTGTTCCGCGAACTCTTCGCCCTGATCCGCGCGTGGTTTGAATCAAAATTCTGAGTGCACAATCAGTTGACTACACAGTTGACAGCCGACAGTCATCAGTCATCTGCAACAGCCGCCTCCGGACGGCTGTTTTTGCAGCTAATGCGGTGAATTTTGGAATTTGGAATTTGGAATGACACCATCAGGTCCTCAGCCCCTTAGTTCCTCATTCCCTTCTGACGAACCACTTTCTTCTTGACAAATCAGCCATAACGCTATATAATCACTTTAATGCGATAAAGAGCGAAAGGTGCGATGCAATATGAAACTTGCGATTTACGGCTACGGTAACCTCGGACGCGGCGTGGAGTGCGCCGTCCGGCAAAACGACGACGCGGAATTGGTCGGTGTTTTCACACGCCGCGACCCCGCGACGGTCAAGACGCTGACGGGCGTGCCCGTCTATGCGGCGGATACCGTGGCGCAATATAAAGATCAGATCGACGTGCTGATCATCTGCGGCGGCAGTGCCACCGATCTTCCAAAGATGACGCCGATGCTCGCGAAAGACTTCAACGTGATCGACTCGTTCGACACCCACGCGAATATCTCCGCTCACTTTGCGGCGGTTGACGCGGCGGCAGGGGAGAACGGCCATATCGCGCTGATCTCCGCCGGCTGGGATCCGGGTCTGTTCTCGCTCAACCGCCTCTACGCGTCGGCGGTGCTCCCCGAGGGCAAGGACTACACCTTCTGGGGCCGCGGCGTGAGCCAGGGCCATTCCGACGCCATCCGCCGGATCGACGGCGTATTAGACGCGCGGCAGTACACCGTGCCGATCCCCGCCGCGCTGGACGCGGTCCGCGCCGGGACGATGCCGGAGCTGACGACCCGCGAAAAACACCTGCGCGAATGCTATGTTGTGGCCGCCGAAGACGCCGACAAAGCGAGAATCGAACGCGAGATCAAGGAGATGCCGAACTACTTCTCCGATTATGATACGACCGTGACCTTCATCACGACCGAAGAGATGCTGCGTGACCACGCGGCGCTGCCCCACGGCGGCTTTGTGATCCGTACCGGCAAAATCGGCCTCCAGCGCGACCACACCGCGACGATCGAATATTCCCTGCGGCTCGATTCCAACCCGGAATTCACCTCGAGCGTGCTCGTGGCGTGCGCCCGCGCCCTGCTGAAAATGCGCGCGCGCGGCAACACCGGCTGCAAGACCGTGTTCGATATCGCCCCCGCCGACCTCTCTGCGCTCTCCGCGGAAGAACTGCGGGCGCATCTCCTGTAAAAACCACCAACGGAGGACAAGGACGTGAAACAACCTTTTTTCCCTTGTGAGAATCTGACGGTCCGTGACGGCAAGCTGTACTTTGCCGGTCACGATACGACCGCGCTCGCTTTGCAATACGGTACGCCGCTGTATCTTTTGGACGAAGCGCGGATCCGCCATAACTGCCGCGTCTATCTCGACGCGTTCCGTTCGCACTTTCCGGCGGGCTCGCTGCCGCTTTACGCGAGCAAGGCGAATTCCAACAAGGCGCTCTACCGCCTGATGACCGAAGAGGGCATGGGCATCGATGTGGTGTCGCCGGGCGAGATCTTCACCGCGAAAAGCGCGGGCTTCGACCTGTCGCGCGCCTTCTTCCACGGCAACAACAAGACCGATGCCGACATCGCGTTCGCGATGGACTGCGGCGTGGGCTGCTTCGTCGCGGACAACGAAGAGGAGCTTTGCGCGATCGAGCGCGAAGCGGCCGCCCGCGGCAAAACGCAAAACATCATCCTGCGCCTGACGCCCGGCATCGACACGCATACCTATGCAGCGGTCAACACCGGCAAGGTCGATTCCAAATTCGGCTCCGCGATCGAAACGGGGCAGGCGGAAGCCATCACAAAAAGCGCGCTGCAAAAGCCGCATGTCAAACTGCTCGGCTTCCATTGCCACATCGGCTCACAGGTGTTCGAAGAGGATGTCTTCGAGCGCGCCGCGGCGATCATGATCGACTTTATCGCGCTGATGAAGAAAACCTATGGTTTTGATACGACGCTGCTCAACCTCGGCGGCGGTTACGGCGTGCGCTATGTCGAAAGCGACGGACAGATCGATATCCCGAAGAAGATCGCGACCCTCGCGGGCGTGATCAATGCCGCCTGCGCCAAATATGCGATCCCTGTGCCGCGCATCTGTATGGAGCCGGGAAGATCCATCATTGCGGATGCCGGTCTCACACTCTACACCGTCGGCGCCGTGAAGCGCATCCCGGGCTATAAGGCCTACGTCTCGATCGACGGCGGCATGGCGGACAACCCGCGCTTTGCGCTCTACCGTTCGAGCTATACCTGCCACACGGCGAACAAGATGGACGAGGAGCCGTCTCTGGTCGCGTCGCTCGTCGGCCGCTGCTGCGAAAGCGGCGACATTATTCAGGAAAACGTCCCGTTCCCGGCGTCCGTCGGGCGCGGCGATATCGTCGCGGTCTGCACGACCGGCGCGTACAACTACGCGATGGCGTCGAACTACAACCGCCTCGGCCGCCCCGCGACGGTGATCCTGCGTGAGAAGGACAGCTACGTCGCCGTCCGCCGCGAAACGTTTGAAGACCTGATTGCGCTTGACGAATGAAAAAAGCCGCCGAAGGGCGGCTTTTTTCAGTTAAGAGTTATGATGCCGCTGTGCGGCAGTTTAGATGCGGCTTCGCCGCAGTTATGATTGCCTGCGGCAAGTTAAAAAACGATGCGCTTTGCGCATCTCATCACGTTTCGCGCAGCGAAACCCATAACTGTAAACTGTAAACTTGAAAAGCGCCCGCAAGGGCGCTTTCTCTGTGCACTGCACACTAAATGACGTAATCTCCGCCCGCCCTCGCGTGGGCCTGATCCAGAATGTCCTGCAGCGTGATGCCGTCAAGATATTCCGTGATGACACGATATAGTCCCTGCCAGACGGGGAGGGTGGCGCAGCTGTCCTGCCGGTCGCAAAGGTTCGGCTCCTGCTCGAGGCACGCCACGGGCGCAAGCGAGCCCTCTGTCAGCCGCAGAATCTCGCCGACGGTGTAGTGCTCCGGTGAGCGCGCAAGCTGATAGCCGCCCTGCGCGCCGCGCTCCGTGCGCAGCATACCGCCCTGGTTGAGGATCGGGATGATCTGTTCAAGATATTTTTTGGAGATGTTCTGCCGCTCGGCGATCTCCTTGAGCGCAATAAACCCGTCGTTCCGGTGCTCGCCGAGATCGAGCAGCATCCGCAGCGCGTAGCGCCCTTTTGTAGAAATCTTCATCCGTTGTCACCTCTGCTTCTTATTCTGTGTCTTCCGGCAGTTTGCACACGTCGATCCACGCCTTGCAGCCAGACAGCACTTCGAGCTCCTTGAGCGTCAGTTCGATCGCGCTGTTGCTGCTGCCGCAGGCGGGAAACACCGTCGTAAACCGCCGCAGCGACGTGTCCAGATAGACGTCCACGCCGTCATGGATCGCGAACGGGCAGACCCCGCCGACGTCGTGTCCGACCATGTCGTGCACCTGCTGGGGAGAGAGCATCTTCGCCTTCGCATTGAACTGCGCGCGGAACTTCTGGTTGCTGACCTTCGCGTCGCCCGCGGCGACAACAAGGATCGCTTTTTCTCCGAGCAGGAACGACAGCGATTTCGCGATTCTACGTTCCTCGGTCCCGAACGCCTGCGCCGCCAAAGCGACCGTGGCGCTCGACTGTTCGGATTCCAATATCCGGTCCGCCATCCCTCTTTGTGCAAAGAATGCTCTGACTGTTTCGATTGCCATGATTTGTCTCCGTTTCCATATTGCGTCTGTTCTATTTTACCCCCGCTTTCGCGTTTCGTCAAGCCCCGCGCGGCACAATCCCAATATTGCACAGTTTTCCAGTGGACATTTCGTCAATTTGTCTCTTGCCTTTTCTTCCCGGATATTATACAATAAAATGAATCATCCTATGATCTTGGAGTGAAACCATGGCATCCAAAGAGTTTTTTGCCCTGCGCAAACAAATCATCGAGCGAGACTTTGCCCGGATGAACGACCGGCAGAAGGAAGCGATCTTCCATGTCGACGGTCCGCTTTTGATCCTCGCCGGGGCGGGGAGCGGCAAGACCACTGTGATCGTCAACCGGATCGCGAACATCGTCAAATACGGCCGCGCCTATACGAGCACGGAGGTCAGCGAGGAGCCGACGCCGCAGCAGATGAAGCTGATGCGCCGCTATCTCGACGGCGACAACAGCGTGCTGTTCGATATCGAAGACCTGTTGGCGGTGGACGCGGCGCGCCCGTGGCAGATCTTGGCGATCACCTTCACCAACAAGGCGGCCAACGAGCTGAAAGAGCGCCTTTCCGACCTTTTGGGCGAAGCGGGCAACGAAGTCTGGGCAAGCACCTTCCACGCCTGCTGCGCGCGGATTTTGCGCCATGACGGCGACAAGCTCGGTTACTCCTCCCACTTCTCGATCTATGACACCGACGACAGCCGCCGCCTGATGAAGGAATGCCAGCGGCAGCTCGATATCAAAGACAGCGTCCTGTCACATAAAACTATCCTCAACGAGATCAGCCGGGCAAAGGATCAGATGGTCGACCCGGCGCAGTATATCAAAGAGGCGGGCAAGGATATCCGGCTGCAGAAGATCGGCGCGGCTTACAAGATGTATCAGGAAGAACTGAAAAAAGCCGACGCGATGGACTTCGACGACATCATCTGCAACTGCGTCCATCTCCTCGAGACCGACGAGAACGTCCGCGCCTATTATCAGCGGCGCTTCCGCTATATCATGGTGGACGAATATCAGGACACCAACCACGCGCAGTTCCGGCTGACGAAGCTGCTCGCGTCCCCGCGCAACAATATCTGTGTCGTGGGCGACGACGACCAGAGCATCTATCGTTTTCGCGGCGCGACGATCGAAAATATCCTGAGCTTCGAGTCGCAGTATGAGAACACGACGCTGATCCGTCTCGAGCAAAACTACCGCTCGACGCAGACGATCCTCGACGTCGCGAACGAAGTCATTTCCAACAATAAAAACCGCAAGGGCAAGAACCTGTGGACCCAGAACGGCGTCGGTGAGCGCGTGGTGGAATTCACCGCCTACGACGAGCGGGACGAAGGACGGTTCCTCACAGAGGCGATCGAAGAAAACGTGGCAAGCGGGCGTTATTCATTCAGCGACCACGCGGTCCTGTACCGCATGAACGCGCAGTCGAACTCGATCGAAAGCGCGCTGGTCCGCGCCGGTATTCCCTACCGCGTGATCGGCGGCTACCGCTTCTATGAACGCGCGGAGATCAAGGACGCGCTGGCGTATCTGACCGTCGTCAACAACCCCAACGACAATATCCGGCTGCGGCGGATCATCAACGTCCCGCGCCGCGGGATCGGCGAAACATCGATCAACCGCGCGTTCGAGATCGCGACCGGGCTCGGCGTGAGCCTCTTTGAAGTGATCTCCCACGCCGACGAATACGAGACCCTCTCCCGCGCCGCCGGGCGGCTGATGAAGTTTTGCGACCTCATCAGCGAGCTGCACGACAAGGTGGACGGCGCGCACCTCGATGAACTGTTCAAGGAAGTCATCGAGCGCACGGAGTATCTCAACTATCTCAAATCCGACGCCGAAAAAGGGCAGGAGCGGATCGACAACATTTCGGAGTTGGTGACGAACCTTGTCACTTATGAAAACGAGAACGAAGAAGCGACGCTTTCCGGCTTTCTGGAAGAAGTTGCGCTGATGACGGATATCGACAACTACAACGCGCAGGCGGACGCCGTCGTGCTGATGACGCTGCATTCCGCCAAGGGGCTGGAATTCCCGATCGTGTTCATCCCCGGCATGGAGGAGGGCATCTTCCCCGGGGCGCAGAGCATGTATTCCACGCAGGAGGTGGAGGAGGAGCGAAGGCTTTGCTATGTCGGCATCACCCGCGCAAAGCAGAAGCTCTATCTCTCCCACGCAAATACGCGGCTGCTGTTCGGTTCTACGTCGCGCAATCTGCCGTCGCGCTTTCTTGTGGAGATCCCGGAGCATCTGCTCGAAAAAACCGGGCGCAGAAGCGTCTTCTCACAGGCGAATCTCTTCGACAACGATAACCATATTTCCGGCGGTTACAGCCGCTATGAGGGCACCGGCTTTTTGCAGCGTGAACGCAGCCGCGCCTCTGCGGCGGCTTCGCCGAAGCCCAAGGCGCCTGCGCAGACTTATCAGACCGGCGACACCGTCGTCAGCAAGGTCTTCGGCAAAGGCGTGATCCTTTCCGTCAAGCCGATGGGCAACGACAATCTGTTGGAGGTCGCCTTCGAGACGGTCGGTACCAAGAAGCTGATGGCGAACTTCGCTAAACTGGAAAAGCTATAATCAATCGGGAGGAAAGACGATGCAAAAGACAGGAAAACGCCTCGTTTCGCTGCTGCTGTGCGCGCTGCTGCTGTGGACGGCTGCTGCCGCCGCCTTTGCCGCTGCAAAGCCCGTCACGCCGGTGATCGTGGTCAGCGGCATGGGCTCGTTCCCGCTGTACAGCGGTGAAACGGGCGAACAGGTCTGGGGCCCGCAGACAAAGGACATCCTCAAAGTCGTGGGCGACGCGCTGCTGCCGACGGCGAAGGCGATCGCCAAACGCGACCTCGACATTCTGGCGGACGAATCGTTCGACGAAGTCTATCAGACGCTCTTCGAGATCGTCTCTTGCGACGAGACGGGCGAACCGCTGCATCCGGTCGACGCGGTGCTGTTCCCGCAGTCCATCGACCACTATCCGGACCAGATCCTCAACGCAGAGGAGACCGAGGACGAACTTGCGATCCTCAAGACCCTCGGTTCGGCGGTCGGTCCGCAGCACGTCTATTTCTTCAACTACGACTGGCGGCTGAGCCCGCTGACCCACGCGGACACGCTGCGCGACTTCATCGGCACCGTCAAAGAAGAGCAGCACGCGGACAAGGTGATCCTCGTTCCGTGCAGCATGGGCGGCACGGTCGTCAGCAGCTACCTGTCCCGCTACGGCAGCGCGGATATCGCGAAGATCGTCTGCTGTCTGGTCGCTTCCAAGGGGATCGACCTCGTGGGCGAGCTGTTTGGGCAGAATATCCAGATTAACGTGAACGTACTGTTCGAACGGCTGTTCAATTTTGAAAACGGCAACCTCGCCCTCGAAGCGCTGCTCGGCGCGCTGAAGGGCGGCTTTGAACTCAACCCGCTTTTGACAAAGGCGCTCAACAAACTGCTGCAGACCGTGCTCGACAAGACGAGCGAACGCGCCTACCGCGATATTCTGCTGCGCTCCTTCGCGTCGATGCCCGGTATGTGGGCGTTCGTGCCGGAGGACTACTACGAAGCGGACAAGGCGCGCATGTTCCCCGACGGCGCTAACCCGGTCTTTTTGGAAAAGATCGACGCCTACCATGATGTACAGGTGCAGGCGGAGGAACTGCTGCAGCAGGCGATCGACGGCGGTACGGCGGTCTATATCACAGCCGCGTACGGCTACGTCGGTTTCCCGGTCACGGACAAGGCCTATACGCAGGGCGACTGCCTGATCGAAACGCACAACGAAGCCTTCGGCGCGACGACCGCGCCCTACGGGCAGACCCTTCCGGCGGACTATGCGCCGGAGAACCCCGTCTGTACAGACCCCGCGCACGACCATATTTCGGACGATCTGATCGTGGATGCTTCGACCTGCGCCTTCCCCGAGCAGACGTGGATCATCAAGCACATGAAACACGTTGGCTTCCCGGTCAATTCCGACGCGGCGAATCTGCTGACATGGCTCGTGACGAGCGACGACGCGCTGACGGTACAGACCGACACGCGCTACCCGCAGTTCACTGACCTCGATCCGGTCACGGGCAAACTGACGAGTCTGACCGGCGGCGAAAAGAAAGCCGGGATGTTCGACCGGGAATCGAATCTCCTGATCCGCTTTTGCAAGTTTTTCGTCGATCTTTGGCATAGAATCGAAACACTGTTTCAAAAATAAATAGCAGGAGGTAGTCCCATGAAAACCAACACCATGAAAAGAATCATCAGTCTGCTGCTGTGTGCGGTGCTGCTGTTTTGCTGCGGCGCGGCTGCGTTCGCGGCGGAAGACAAGACCCCCGTCATCGTCGTCAGCGGCATGGGCTCGCGCGAGATGACCGTCCACGACACCGGCAAGCGGGCGTTCCCGCCGGCGACCGGCAATATCGTCAAAGGCGTTTTCCTGGGGCTCGGTCCCATCCTCTCCGCCATCCTCTTCGGCAAGGGCATCCTCTTTGACAAATACGGCGCCGACGCGATCTACGGGATGTTCTCCGACCTCGCCTGCGACGAAGACGGCAAATCTGTCAAGCAGATCGACTCTGTGCTGTTCCCGGATTCCGTCGATCACTACCGCGGCGTCTTTGAAAGCGAATCGAAGAACGAGTGCGGCTTTGTCCGCGCCGTTGCCGACGCCCACGGCTGGGAGAACACCTATTTCTTCAACTACGACTGGCGCATGAGCCCGATCGACATCGCGCAGGATCTAAACGAAATGATCAACTTCGTGAAAGAAAAGCACGGCGTCAGACAGGTCTCTCTCTTCGCGATGAGCATGGGCGGCTGTGTGCTGAACGCGTATCTGGCGCAGTACGGCTCCTCCAGCCTCAAGACGGCAGTCTATGCCTCGACGGCGTTCCTCGGCGTGGAAATGGTGTCCGCGCTGCTCTCCGGCAAGCTGTTCCTCAACACGCAGGCGATCTTGCAATACTTCGTCCCGTTTTTGCAGTCCGCCAATCTGTCCGCGCTGGCGAAGATCTTCGGCGTCGCCTATAACGCCGCCGAAAAGGACGGCATGGACACCGTGAACGGCATCATGGCGCGGACGATCGCCGCGGTCAAGGACCCGATGTATCAGAAAATCTTCCGCGACACCTTCGCCCGCTTCCCGGGCGTGTGGAGCTTTGTCCCCGCCGCGGAGTATGAGGAATGCAAGGCGTACAGCAAGAACTACACCACAGTCAGCGACGCGTTCTGGGAGAAGGCCGATCAGATGATTGCGATCCAGAAGGATACGCAGAACATGATCGAAAAGGCGAGAAGCGCGGGCACGAACATCTATATCGTCGGCGCCTACGGCTTTGCGGGCATCCCCGTCAGCGAAGCTTATGTCAACCACACCGATATGCTGATCGACACCCACCTGATGACCGGTAACTGCGCCGTCGCGCCCTTCGGCAAGACGCTCGCCGACGTCGGCTACACGACGGGCGGCGGTTGCGGCAATAAGAGCCATGATCATCTCTCCACCGACGGCGTGATCGACGCTTCTGTCGGTTTGCTGCCGGAGCACACCTGGATCGTCAAGGGCATGAGCCACGTGGAATTCGCCTATGATCACGAGACGAGCGACCTCGGCGTGTGGATGGTTACAAGCGAGAAGCCCGTGGATATCCACACTGACGCGCGCTATCCGCAGTTCACCGAGCTGGACCGCAAAACGGGCAAGCTCGTGTCGCTCACGGCGAACGTGACGGTCCCGACCGATGAGACCCCGGCGGACCAGACGTTCTTCCAGAAGATCGAAGCGTTCTTCCAATCGCTGCTCGCGCGGCTGCAGGGACTGCTGAGATAAATATTTTTGCAAAAAGTCTTTACACGGACCCCATTATTTAGTACAATAAAGAAGAACGATTTGCAACATTTCGTGTTTTTGGAGGTGCTTCCCATGCAAGCGATCTATAAACGCATTTTGCTCAAGCTGTCCGGCGAGGTGCTGGCAGGACCCGACGGCAAGGGCATTGATTTTACAACGGTCAACAAGGTCTGCGCAGCTGTGAAGGAATGCAGTGAACTCGGCGTCGAGATCGGTCTCGTCGTCGGCGGCGGCAACTTCTGGCGCGGCCGCAGCAGCGGCGAAATGGACCGCACCCGCGCCGATCACATGGGTATGCTGGCGACGACGATGAACGCGCTGGCGCTTGCAGATTCGCTCGAGCAGATGGGCGTCGACGTCCGGGTCCAGACCGCGATCACGATGCAGCAGGTCGCGGAGCCCTATATCCGCAACCGCGCGGTACGCCATCTGGAAAAAGGGCGCGTCGTGATCTTCGGCTGCGGGACAGGCAACCCGTTCTTTTCCACCGACACGGCGGCTGCGCTGCGCGCGGCGGAGATCAACGCCGAGATCATCTTCAAGGCGACCAACGTTGACGGCGTCTATGACAAGGATCCGAACAAGTTTGCCGACGCCGTGAAGTATGAAACGCTGACCCACACCGAGATTTTGCAAAAAGGGCTCGCCGTAATGGATGCGACCGCCGCGTCCCTTTGCCGCGACAACCACATTTCCATCCTGGTGTTCAACCTCTCCGACCCCGAAAACATCGTGCGCGCCGTCAAGGGCGAAAGCGTCGGTACGGTCGTCAGAGAATAATCATATAAAAGAAAAGAAGAACATAGAAAGAGGGCATTATGATGCAAACAGTATTTGAAACCGCGAAAACCAAAATGGGCAAGACCATCCACGCGCTGCAGCAGGAATACGGCGCCATCCGCGCCGGCCGCGCCAACCCGCAGGTGCTCGACCGGATCACCGTCGACTATTACGGCACCCCGACGCCGATCAACCAGCTCGCTTCAGTCGCCGCAACAGAGGCGCGCGTGCTGACGATCGCGCCGTGGGAAAAATCGGTGCTCAAGGGCATTGAAAAGGCGATCCAGGCGTCGGATATCGGGATCAACCCGCAGAACGACGGCAGCGTGATCC
>JAFYDS010000004.1 GCA_017544665.1 Clostridia bacterium
CTTCGCCGACGAAAACCCCGTTTCTGAGCGCGATCGGCGGCATGTCCGGCGGAAAAGTGAGCGAGAGCGACGAATTCATCACAGGTCAGGAATACGAGCTGCCCGACGCCGCGCAGCCGGAAATCTCCGAAACCGATTCAGAAACCGCGCCGACCGCAACCGCGATTGTCCGCGAGCAGAAAACCAACGTGACGCAGATCTTCCACGAATCCGTGGCAATCACCTATGCGAAAATGGCCAATCGCGGCAAGCTCGCCGGCCTGAATCTTGCCGGCCAGAAAGCAAACCCGGTCAACGAGAAGGACTGGCAAATCGCGCTGCGGCTGAAGAAGATCGCGCGCGACATGGAGCACACCTTCCTCAACGGCACCTATCAAAAGAGCGACGGCGCTGCCGTGGCCAATAAGACGCGCGGCATGCTGGAGCTGTGCTCCACCGGTACCACGATCGACCTGAACAATAGCGCCCTGACGCTTGCAAAGCTCAACGAGCTGTATAAGGCGATGGCAGACGCAGGCGCACCGTTCCGCAAGATGGCACTGGAATGCAACTCCACGATCAAGCAGATCATCACCGCGTTTTATGAGAAGCAGCTCGGCTACAACGCGCCCGCTGCCCGCAACTCCGGCGGCATGAACGTGACGCACATCGAGACGGACTTCTTCGAGCTTGACATCACCTACAACCCGAAGATGCCGCAGTCGAGCCTGCTGATCGCCGACCTTGCCGTTTGCGCGCCAGTCTTCACACCGGTTCCCGGCAAAGGCGTGCTGTTCTATGAAGAGCTTGCAAAGTCCGGTGCAGCCGAAAAGGGTCAGCTCTTCGGCATGGTCGGCCTTGACCACGGTCCGCAGTACGCGCACGCCTCCATCACCGGCATCAAGGTGGCGTAAGCATGAACATCTACAGCGACGTGGTACTGCGGCTGGAGTCGTTCGGCGTGCATGTGCTTTCCGACAACGATTTCGCTTTGCAGTACGCCATTGACCGCGCAAAAGAGCAGATTTTGAACGACATCCACCATGCGCAGATGCCGGACGGCCTGAAACACACGTTCATCGACATGGCTGCCGGGTACTATCTGGCCGACCGAAAGGCGTTCGGTCAGCTCGGCGACGGCGGCGCGGACGTTACCGCTGCGGCAGTCAAGCAGATCAAGGAAGGCGACGTGCAGGTCACGTTTGCCGATGACGTCCAAACGCCGGAGCAGCGGCTCGATGCGCTGATCCATACGCTCACGCACCCGGACCCGGCACAGCTGACCCGCTTTCGGAGGCTGTCATGGTGACGCCGGCGGGTTATGGCGCGGCACTGCGCTCGCTGTGGGAGGACCGCTGCACGGTGCGGGTGAAGCAGGACAGTGAGACGCCGAACGGCCGCACCGTGCAGACGGAGACGGTGCTGTTCGCAGGCGTACCGTGCAGGCTCAGCCAAAAGAGTGTAAACATCCACAATGTCACGCAAGACAGCAGCCACGCTGCGCTTGAGGTGCAATCCACTGTTTTGCTGCTCGACAAAGCGCTGAACATTCCGGCTGGGTCAACGATTTTCGTTACCCATGAGGGCATAACGCATGAGTATGTGCAGAGCGGCGTGCCTGCCAGATATTCCGTTCATCAAGAGATTCCGGTCGAGCTGAAAAAGGAGTGGGCGTGATGGGTAGAAATATCAAAGCGGACACAAGCGAGCTGAAAGAGTTGCGCGAGCGGCTGGAAAAACTGGCGAACGACGCACAGGTGCAGCAGTTTTGTGAAAGCTGCTCCAAAAAGCTTGCTGCGCTGCTTCTTGCGAAGGTGATCAGGCGAACGCCGGTTGGTGAATATCCGGAAGATTCAGGAAAAAAAGGCGGCACGCTGCGTCGCGGTTGGACATCAATGACTGCTGAGATGGCAGCCATAAAAGCTGAGTTTTTAGGTGGAAGCGGAGCAACGAGTAAGTTTGGAAGCCAAAAAGCAGTTTATGGAACAGGTGCTCTTGCTGAAAATGTGAGTGGATTTGCTCAGAGTCTGCAGGTGAAAAAGAACGCTGATACCTATACCATTACTGTTCAAAACCCTGTTGAGTATGCCTCTTATGTGGAATACGGACACCGTACACGCGGAAAGGGCGGCAATCCCGGCACAGGATGGGTGCCGGGCAAGTTCTTTCTGACAATCAGTGAAGAAGAGTTGGAACACATCGCGCCGCGTGTGCTTGAAAAGAAGCTTGAAGCGTTTTTGAAAGAGGTGTTCAATGAAACGTGAACTGACATTTGAACAGGTGCGCGACGGCATCATTTTGGCACTAAAGAAAGCGTATCCAAACGCCGCTATCCGTTCCGACCGCACGTTGCAAAGCGTGAATGACGGCGATTATAACGTGATTTTTATAACGTTCAGCGAGCCGGAAAAGCTGATGAACATTCGAAAGTATACAGTGACTTTCGACGTGATCTATTACGCCGAAAGAAACAACGTGACCGATGATCTGCTGCGCGTGAGCACGGACTTGCCGCTGCTGCTGGAAACCATCACGACGCCGAGCGGCGCAAAGGTGCACCCGGAAGGATCGGTGGAACCAGTGATTCAGGACGACGACACGCTGCACTGCATTGTGCGATATGCCTATCACGTTGACGCAAGGCGGGTACATGTGGACGGCGACGAAAGCACACCGTATGACATCCACGGTAATCCTGACGACACCGAGCTGATGCGCGTGCTTGACCTTAGACTTCCACCGACCGAGGAGGAATAATATGGCAAAGAAACAAAACAAGGCGCCTGCGGCGGAACCGATGCGGTTTTCAAAGCGGGCGTTTCTTGATTCAAGCGAATATCGTCACAGACGCGATCTGATCGACGCGCTGCTGGACGACAATCAAACCTACACGCTTGACGAGGTGAAGAGCCTCATTGAGCGGCATAGAAACGAAAGGGTGAATTAAATGGCTTATGGCGGCGGCACCTATTTTACGCAGAACAAGATTCTGCCCGGTGCCTATACGAAAGTTTCGTCCGTAAAGAAGGCATCTGCGACGCTTTCCGATCGCGGTATTGCGGCGGCTCCGTTTGAGCTTTCTTGGGGCGAAGAGGGCGTGGTGCGCCTGATCGAACAGGGCGACTTTCTGAAAGATTGCTTCGAGCTGTTCGGCTACAGCTACGCAGCGCCGGAGATGGTGCACCTGCGCGAAATCTTCCTGCACGCGACCAAGTGCTTTTGCTATCGGCTGCCTACGAGCGACGGGGCGAAAGCGAAGGACACAGGTGCGTTTGTGGAAGCAAAGTACAACGGCAAACGCGGCAACGATATCCGCGTTGTTGTTGAGACCGCGCTTGACGGCACCTATACGGTTGTGACCAAAGTCGGAACGATCGATGCGGATAAGCAGTCGGTTGCCAAGTGGAGCGATCTGAAAGACAATGACTGGGTTTCCTGGAAAAAAGAAATTTCGGAAACGAGGCCGGTGGATGGCGAATATAAGATCACGAACGACAAAGACATCGTTCCGGACAAACCTTACTATGAGCGATCCGGCGATGAGGGCGCATATACCTATACGCAGGCTGATCCACCGGTGAAAGAGAAACTTCCCAACTACTACGAGCAAGTCACGGAGACCGTGCAGAAATATGTGCGCTTCTCCGACGAAGAACACGAAGAAGATGATGAGCGCGAATTTGTGGATGTTTCGTTGACCAACGGCGGTAGCACGCTCGTGCTTGTCGGCGGAAGCGACGGCGAGATCACGACCGATGCACACGACAAATTCCTCGACGCGATCGAAGAATGCTCGTTCAACACCCTGTGCTGCCCGGTGTATTTCAAAGGCGAAACCGCAGAGGAAACAAACGCAAGGAAGGCGACAATTCGGCAGTATGTCAGCTTCACGAAGCGCATGCGCGAAGACGTTGGCGCCTATTTCCAGCTTGTTGCGCACAGGCCCGAAACGGCGGACTATGAGGGCGTGATCGGCCTTTGGAACGACGTGAATGTCGGTGACAGCGACGTGCTGAACGAGGCTTCGCTGACCTACTGGCTGACCGGCGCAGAGGCGGGCTGC
>JAFYDS010000256.1 GCA_017544665.1 Clostridia bacterium
CCGTTCCAGGGCTTGCCGGTCCAGTCGATCGCGTGTTCAGGCGGGTTCTTGTCGAGTCTCTCCCACCAGACGGTGTTGTCGTCGAGGTTGTGGCAGACGTTGGTGAAGATGGCGCCCTTCTTTGTGGAAAGCAGCGCGGTCGGGTTGGACTTCATATTGGTGCCCGGCGCCACGCCGAAGAAACCGTTTTCGGGGTTGATCGCGTACAGGCGGCCGTCCGGTCCTTTGCGGATCCAGGCGATGTCGTCGCCGACGGTCCAGACCTTGTAACCCTTCGCCTTGTAGCCTTCGGGCGGAATCATCATTGCAAGGTTGGTCTTGCCGCAGGCGGACGGGAACGCGGCGCAGACGTATTTGACCTCGCCCTGCGGATTCTCGACGCCGAGGATCAACATGTGCTCAGCCTGCCAGCCTTCCTTCTTGCCCTGATAGGACGCGATGCGCAGCGCGAAGCACTTCTTGCCCAGCAGCACGTTGCCGCCGTAGCCGGAGTTGACGGAGATGATGGTGTTGTCCTGCGGGAACTGGCAGATGTAGCGCTTTTCGGCATTGATGTCGCACTTGCAGTGCAGGCCGCGCACCCAGTCGTCGCTGTCGCCCAGGCAGTCCAGCACGTCAAAGCCGACGCGGGTCATGATGAGCATGTTCAGCACAACGTAGATGGAGTCGGTCAGCTCGATGCCCGCCTTGGAGAACGGGGAGCCGACGGGACCCATGGAATAGGGAATGATATAGGCGGTGCGGCCCTTGTAGGAATCCTTCGCGATGTCATAGAGCATCTCGTAGCACTTGGCGGGATCCATCCAGTGGTTGGTCGGACCGGCCTCTTCTTCGGTCGGGGTGCAGATGAACGTTCTCGCTTCCACACGGGCGACGTCGTTGACGGCGGTACGGTGCAGATAGCAGTCCGGCAGCAGCTCCTGGTTGAGCTTGATCATTTCGCCGGTGGAGCAGCCTTCGGCGCGCAGCGCTTCGGTCTGTTCTTTCGAGCCGTCGATCCAGACGACTTTGTCGGGCTTGACAAGGTCCAGCTTGTCTTCGAGCCACGCAAGAATGGTCGGGTTTTTGGTCGGTGCGTTGTTGAGCATAGTGATCTTTCCTTTCATAGGTACATTTGATCGCGTAGTACATCGGCTGTGCCGAAGCTCCGTAAATTCTCCATACTACCGCATTCTATTATATTATACTGATTCTCCGTCCCTTTTGCAAGTATCTGCGCGCAAAAAATGAAAGTTATTTGCGCTGGCGGCGGCATTACCCGCGGCGCAGTAAAGGGCGCGCAATTTCCGCGTGAATTTTACAACTTTTTCTTGACCGGCTTTTCTGTAAGTGCTATACTGAATGTATTGAATACCGGCTTCAGCCGGACGGGAGGATGAGAAATATGAAGACACAGATGAGACGGCTGCTTTGCGTGCTGCTTTCGCTTTTGCTGGTGCTTTGCTGCACGGCGTTCGCCTTTGCCGAAGACGTGACGCAGCAGAAGACCCCGATCGTACTGATTCCCGGCTTTGGACAGAGTGAAACGAAGGTCTATGACGGCGACGAGTATCTCGGCATGATCAACGCGTTTGAACTGCCCGGGCTGAATGTGGAAAGCATTCTGAAAAAAGTGCTCGCCCCCGGCGTCGCGAGCATTCTGACCCGCAGCGACCTGCAGCTGACAAAGGCGGTCACGAGCGTGGTGGACGACATCTTCAAGCCGTTCAAAACGAACCCCGACGGCACGCCCGTCTATGAGCGGATCGTGACGCCCTACGACGCGGCGTACAGCGATCTCCCGCCCGAAAAGCAGGCGGAGGTCCAGCACCATATCGCGATCCACGGGCTCGACGATTACAACGACGTGCGCTACTATTACTCCTACGATTCCTTCGGCTCCATCAAACAGGTCGCGGCAGGGCTGCACCACTATATCGAAGAGATCGTGCTCCCGCAGACCGGCGCCGAAAAGGTGATGCTTGTTCCGGTCAGCCAGGGCGGGACCGTTCTGACGCAGTACCTTGCGGACTATCCCGAGGATATCAAGTATATTGAAAAGATCGTCGCCGTGATCCCCGCCTTTGACGGCGCGCAGATCCTCGGCGATGTGATGACCGACAATGTGACGATCTACGACGTCAACTATGACCACGAGACCGTGCTGCCCGCGCTGCTGCCGGGCGACACCGGCTACCAGATCTCGCTGGCGCTGCGGATGGCGCTGCCGAACCGCGTCGTCGAAAAGGTCCTGCGCGTGGCACTCGAGGAAGTGCGCCAGCTGCTGGTGGTCAACAGCTCCATGATGTGGGCGCTCTGCCCCGCCGCGGATTACGCCAAGGCGAAGGACCAGTATCTCGGCGACGAAGCCCACGCCGCTCTGCGCGCGGAGTGCGATGCCTATGATGCGGCGAGAAGAGCGCTGCCCGGCACGCTGCAAAAGCTCCTCGCGGACGGGATGTCGATCCACATCGTCTCGTGCTACGGCGTCGGCAACATCTATCCCATGCTGTTCGGCTCCGGCAACATCAATTCCGACGAGCTGCTGACGCCCTACTCCTCCGGTCTCGGCGCGACCTACGCGAATATCGGCGAAACGCTCGGCGAAGGCTACGTCGCGAAAGGCACCGTCTGCAGCGACCCGGACCACAACCACCTGTCGCCCGACGGCATGATCGACGCGTCGACCTGCGCGCTGCCGGAGAACACCTGGTTCTTCAAGGGTGTCGGTCACACCTATATGAACTTCCGCGAGGACATCAAGGACTTCGCGTCCAAGCTGATTCTCGGCAACGTCAAGGACATCTACTCTCTGCCGCCGTACACCCAGTTCAACGATCCGTCGCTGAAGGTTGCCGAAAGCGTCGTCAGCGGCGCGTACATCTACCATTACGACAAGAACGGGCACTTCCTTTACAGCGAGCCGGCGCCGGCGGAATCGAACGCTTCTCCGTTCTGGAAGGGGCTGGCGGGCATCGTCAACAAGCTGTACCGCTCGGTCGACAACTTCAAGGAAGCGCTCCATCTTGACAAACTGAAGCTTCCCGCATAAGATAAAACGAAACGATATGCCGCCGGTCCCCATCGGCGGCTTTTTTGAAAGGAGACTTTGTATGAAGGTATTACTGGTCAACGGCAGCCCGCACAAGAACGGCAACACCGCGCTGGCGCTGCGCGAAATGGAACAGGTCTTTACACAAGAAGGGATCGAAGTCGTCACGATGCACATCGGCGCACAGGCGATCCGCGGCTGCGCCGCCTGCGGCGGCTGCGGCAAAACGGGCAAGTGCGTCTTTGACGACGCGGTCAACGAAGCGGCGGCGGTTTTTCAAGACGCCGACGGACTGGTCCTCGCTTCGCCCGTCTATTACGCGGGACCGAACGCGACGCTGACCGCCTTTGCCGACCGGCTGTTTTACAGCACCGGCTTTGACAAGACGATGAAGGTCGGGGCGTCGGTGGTCTGCGCGCGGCGCGGCGGCACCACAGCGAGCTTCGACAGGCTGAACAAGTATTTCACGATCAGCGGCATGCCCGTGGCGTCGAGCCAGTACTGGAACAGCATCCACGGCGGCGCGCCGGGCGAAGCGGACGAAGACGAAGAGGGCAAGCAGACCATGCGCACCCTCGCGCGCAACATGGCGTTTTTGATGAAGAGCATCGCGCTCGGCAAAGAGGCGTTCGGCCTGCCAGAAAAAGAAAAACACGCGTGGACGAATTTTATCAGATAGCAGTTCAGATGCAGCTGCGCCGCAGTTAGGATGCCGCTTCGCGGCAGTTATGATTGCCTGCGGCAAGTTGAAAACGACGGTCGTTTCACAGAAATGACCGTCTCATCACTGTAAACTCAGCTTACTGTGCACTGTACCACCCTGCCGGGGCTGCCGGATTTCGATGAAGACGGCGTTTTCTTCGGCCGAAGGCTGTGCTCTTGCACGCCGATGGCGAAAAAACGTCGAAAAAAGAAAAACATACAATCGGGTATGGGCGCAGCCCATCCAAAGAAACGTAAAAGAACAGAGCACAGGTCGTTCCTGCGCTCTGTTTTCTTTCATGGTTATTTGTTTTTCTTTTTGTTCTTCGCGAAATGCGGCAGTCCTGCTTATTTCGAAGCTTCTTCCACGGCAACTGCACACGCGACGGTCGCGCCGACCATCGGGTTGTTGCCCATGCCGATGAGACCCATCATTTCCACGTGGGCGGGCACGGAGGACGAACCGGCGAACTGGGCGTCGGAATGCATACGGCCGAGGGTGTCGGTCATACCGTAGGAAGCCGGGCCGGCTGCCTTGTTGTCCGGGTGGAGCGTACGGCCTGTGCCGCCGCCGGAAGCAATAGAGAAATACTTCTTTCCGGCTTCAACGCGTTCCTTCTTATAGGTGCCGGCTACCGGATGCTGGAAACG
>JAFYDS010000257.1 GCA_017544665.1 Clostridia bacterium
CGAGTGCGGCAATGTCCCGGTAACGACGCGCTGTAAAGATGACATACAGCACAGTGAAGATTATTGATGCAGCAATCAGCATTGTACCACTGACAGGCGACACTTGGAATCCACCGATCATCAGCAGCACCCCGGCGATAACATGCCACAGAAGCGCCCGGCGAAAGTCTTTGTTTCTCAGCAATTTCATCTCAATCCATCCTGTAGCCGCGTCCGCGCGCCGTCTGAATCAGCGCCGGTTGCTGCGGATCATCTTCTATTTTTTCGCGCAGGCGTTTGATATACACTGTCAGCGTGTTGTCGTTGACGAAATCGCCGGCGATATCCCAAATCTCTTCGAGCAGTCTTTCGCGCGTGAGCAGCTTGCCGCGGTTGTTCAGAAACATCATCAACAGCCGCCATTCCAGTGCCGATAGAGAAAGCGGCACGCCGTCTTTTTCCAAGGTGCCTTTGTCAGTGTCGATGCGCAGGTCGCCGATCTTTACGACAGCGTTCTCCGGCGCATAGCGCCGCAGGATGTTGCGGATGCGTGACACCAGCTCTCGCGGGCGAAATGGTTTTGCAATGTAATCATCGGCGCCCATATCCAGTCCGCGCACCACGCTGCCCTCGTCGCCGGAAGCGGTCAGGAAGATGACCGGCAAACCCTTTCCTTTCGTGGCAGTGCAAACAGCAAAACCGTCTCCGTCATCCAGCGCGATGTCCACCAGCAGCAGGTCGAACGTGTGCTGCTCCAAAAGCTTCTGCGCATCGCGCTGTCCGGAAACGGCGGTGATCTGAAAGTCCTGCAGCCGCAGGTATTCCTGCAGGTTCTGCAAAATGGCAGGGTCGTTTTCAATTAAAAGGATGTGCGGCACAGAATCACCTTCTTTTTGACTGCTGCTATCATAGCAAAAATACAATCCCGCGTCAATGTTTTTGCGGGATTGTCACAGATTTGTTAGAAATCAAAGGCCATTGACTTATGCGTATACTACATCTTGCAGCACAATTTCTTCCGCTGCGTTCCGGATATTACCCATCTCCTGAATCCAGCGCCATTGGTCATCAGCTTTAAGTTGCTCATTTACGCCTCGTGCTCTCGCCATTTGGGCAACAATCGTTCTGAACAAATCGTCAGCTTCGGCGTCGATTTGATGCAGGTGCGGCCAAAGGGTGCCCTGCCAGACCATCCTGTTGTATTTGGTATCATCGTTTAGCAATTGCTCTAAAAAAGATTTCCGTTTCACATTATTTTGCCGATTGGGTAGCAATAGTTTCCAATCAGGTTGTATTTCCATCCGTTCTTTTCATTAATGATGTGCTTTTAAATCCTTTTTATATAAAAACTTCCATCAATTTGTTAACGTCATAATACCAAATACATGGAGGTTTGTCGAATGTATGAATCAGATCATTTTGTAATACTTCAGCGCCGCCACGATCGCCTTCTCTTTTTCTTCCGGGCATTGCGGCGTTTTGCTTTTATTAGACTTCGGCTTGTTATAAGCTTCCCCGACTTCCAGTCCGAGTTTCCGTTTCACTTGTGATATGTATAGCGTTGAAACCTTCAGGCCGTATGTTTTCAGCACATACGCCTTGATGTCGTCATAGGTCGGCTTTGTTTCAGCGGCAGTCAAATCAAGCTCCGTAAGATCGAGTTTTATGTCGATATGTTCGGTCGCGCGGCGTTGGGACAACAAAACAACGCACTCCACATGATTCGTATGCGGGAACATGTCCACCGGCTGCATCATTTTCACCGTGTAGCCGTTTTTGCAAAGGAACGCGAGGTCGCGCGCCTGTGTTTCCGGGTTGCAGGAGATATAGACGATTCTGTTCGGCGCGAGGGCCGCGACGCTCTTCAGAAACGGCAGGTCGCTCCCTGCCCGCGGCGGGTCCATAAAGACGACGTCGACCTTGTCTCCCGCTTTCGCCGCCTCGGTCATGAACTGCCCCGCGTCGGCGCAGAAAAAGCGCGCGTTGTCCGCACCGTTCAGCTTCGCGTTCTGTTTCGCGTCGCGGACGGCGTCGGCGTTGAGCTCCACGCCGATCACGCGCTTCGCCCCTTTGGCGGCAACAAGGCCGATCGTGCCGATCCCGCAGTACGCGTCCAAAACGGTCTCCTCCCCCGTCAGCGCGGCGAATTCCATCGCCTTGCCGTAGAGCACCTCGGTCTGGACGGGGTTGATCTGATAGAACGACCGCGCCGAGATCCGGAAGCGGCAGCCGCACAGCACGTCTTCGATATAGCCTTTGCCGAAGAGCACGCGCTCCTCTTTGCCGAGGACGAGGCTCGTTTTGGCGCCGTTGATGCTTTGAATCACCGTGGTGATCTCCGGGTGGCGCCGCAGCAACTCGTTGAGAAAGCCGTCTTTTTTCGGGAAGAGGTTCGTCGGCGTGACGAGCACGACCATCACTTCGCCGGTTTGGAAGCCGCGCTTGACCAGCACATGGCGCAAAAAGCCCTTCCCCGTGTCCTCGTTATAGGGGAAGAGCTTGAACCGCGGCAGCAGACGGCGGATCGTGACGATGATCGCGTCAGCTGTTTCGTCTTCGAGTTTGCAGTCGTCCACACAGACGATGCGGTGGCTTTTGGACTGGTACACGCCCGAGACGATCCTGCCGCGGTGCATGCCGAACGCCGCCTGCACCTTGTTGCGGTAATGCAGCGGCAAAGCCATGCCGATGATCTCATCGACATGGCCGAAGCGAGACAGATAACGAATACACTTCACCTGCTTGTACTGCAGCTGTTCGGGGTAGGTCAGGTTCTGCAGCTGACAGCCGCCGCAGGCTTTATAGAGCGGGCAGCCGTTGCCTTTCCCGCCTTTTTTCGGGGTCGTTTGTGCCATTGTTATGCTTTTCTGCCGTATTTCTTCATGCAGCGGCGAACGGCGAACTGGAGAATCACCAGCGTCGTGACCGCGCCGATGGCGGCGATGGGGTTGCTTTCCTGTTTTTTCATGGTCATGATCCTTTCTGCTCAGAAAAGAAGCGTAAAGCCGAAGCGATAGGTCTCGCCCGTGTGGATCTTGTATTCGTCAAGCGTGTGCGCGCCCCAGCTGTCGTAGCCGCCGACGCCCATCTGCCGCAGCGCCGGCCGCACATAGAGCGTCTCGCTTTCCGGCAGCTCATAGCCGTGGGCGGTATCTTCGAGCGTCTTCGCGCTCCATTTACAGACGTTGAGTTCCATCACGTCCTCCGCCTCGAACGCCAAATCTCCCTTTGTGCCGACGAGCTTCGCGTAGCGCACGCCGGTGCGTTCGCCGTGCTCCTGCGGCTTGAGATAGGGCGTATAGAGCGCATCAATCTCGGTGCGATACAGACCGACGTCCGCGCTCGCGTCGCGGTCGATGTAGTTTTCGTGCGGCCCCTTGCCGAGGTACTGCAGCGAATGGTAGCGGTTGACAAGCGGCAGCAGCAGCCCGATCAGCGGCACCTCCGGCAAGCCGGCGTGCGGCGTGAAGGTGAAGTCGAATTTGACGCCGTTCGCGCCGATCGTATAAACGAGCGTGCCGGTGCTTTCCGGCTGGGTGTGGACCCAGAAGCGGGTCTCGACCGTGACGCTCCTGCCCTCGTTTTTGACGCGGTCGATCCGGAAGCCCGTGTCGGCGCCGGCGTCGCGCCACGTCGCGCAGCGGATGCCCTGCCGGTTGCCGCGGTCGTTGTCGGTCAGCGCGCGCCAGAAGATCGGCTCGACCGGTCCACACAGCAGCTCTTTGCCGTTCTTTTTGAGGCTGTAGAGTCTGCCGGAGCGGTAGGAGAACGCCGCAGACAGTGCCCCGCCGGCGAGATACAGCGTGCCGTACTCCTGCCGGATCGTCATGCGCTCGCTGCTTTCCACGCTGCGGCGCTTCCAGGTGCCTTCGTTGACGACGAACTGCGCTTTGGCGACGACGTGACCCGCCTTCGCCCACGAGACGTTGTTTTTTAATTCAAAGAACACGTTGAGATACCATTCCGTATCCGGCGCGTTCGAAAGCTGCAGCTTGACACGGACGGTCTCACCCGGGGCGGCGGAAACGATCCGGTCGCCGCTGCCCAGGACCCTGTTGCCCGCAATCTGCTGCCAGTGGAGATTGAACGCCGAAAGGTCGGTGAACAAAAAGCCGTTCGTGACCTCGATCTCGCCGTTCGCGGCGTCGATCGCGCGGAATTTGACATTCTGATACAGCCGCTTCATTTCCCAGATCTTCGGGCTTTCCGTCCGGTCGGCAAACAGCAGACCGTCGCCGCAGAAGTTGCCGTCGTGCGGCCATTCGCCGCTGTCGCCGCCGTAGCCGATATAGCTGGTGCCGTCTTTTGCCGTCAGCCTGACGGCCTGATCGACGAAGTCCCAGACGAACGCGCCGAAAAAGCCGGGGTGGGTGTCAAACAGACGCATGTATTTGTCGTTGCCGCCGCAGGAATTGCCCATCGCGTGGGAATATTCGCAGAGCATGAACGGCTTTTCGGGGTGCGCCTCCATAAAGGTCTCGATGTCCCACGGGCGCGCGTACATCATCGACCAGACGTCGGTGACGTCCTTATCGACCTTGAAGTTGCTCCAGATGGATTCGTAATGCACCGGGCGGGAGGGATCCTTTTCCTTGAGATAGGCATACATCTTCTTAAAGTTGTCGCCGGCGTCACATTCGTTGCCGAGCGACCAGAAGAGGATGCTCGGGTGGTTCTTGTCGCGCTCATACAGACACTCGATCCGGTCCATGCAGACGCTTTCCCACTCCGGCTCGCTGCCGGGCAGCAGCGGCGGCATCCCCGGCGCGGGGCCGCGGGAGCCGTGGGTCTCGAGATCGTTTTCGTCGATCACATACAGGCCGTATTCGTCGCAAAGCGTGTACCAGTCGGGGTGGTTCGGATAGTGCGAGGTGCGCACGGCGTTGATGTTGTTGCGCTTCATCGTCAGGATGTCCTCGATCATCGTCTCGCGGTCGATCGCGCGGCCGGTGTCGCAGGAGAACTCGTGGCGGTTCGTGCCCTTGAGCAGCAGACGGCTGCCGTTGAAACAGACCACGCCGTCCTTGATCTCGATCCGGCGGAAGCCGGTGCGGATGGTCGTGCATTCCAGCGTTTCGCCCGATTCGCCGCGCAGCAGCACCAGCACCGTATAGAGCACGGGATCCTCCGCGGACCAGAGCCGGACGAACGGGATCGTGGCGCGCAAAGGCACACCGGCTTCGCCCGAAGCCGTAACGGAATCGAACGCGACGGTCGCGCCGTCCGCGTCATAGACCGTCATTTCCACTTCGGTCTGGGTATCCGGAGTGTACAGCGTCACGTCCGCGCGCAGCAGACCGTCGCGCAGAAGCGCATCCGGTTCGGCACGGACCGCGAGGTCGGCGATGTATTGCACCGGGCGCGCCGTCAGATAGACGTCGCGGCAGATTCCGGCGAGGCGGAAGAAATCCTGGTCCTCCAGCCAACTGCCGGTGCACCAGCGATAAACTTCGACGGCAATCAGGTTGTCGCCCGGACGCAGCACGTCCGTGACGTCGAATTCGCTGCGACGGAACGAGCCTTCGCTGTAGCCGACGGCTTCGCCGTTGATATAGAGATAAAAGCAGGATTCCACGCCCTCAAACGTGAGGATCGCATGACCGTGCAGCAGCGCGGCGTCGATCGTGACCGTTTTGCGGTACAGGCCGACGCTGTTGGTCTTTGTCGGCGCAAAGGGCGGCACGAGCGGCTCGTTGCCCTCCCACGGATACTGCACGTTGCAGTACTGCGCCTGTCCGTAGCCTTCCATCTGCCATGAGGACGGAACAGTGATCTCGCCGAACGCGCTTGTGTCGGCGTCGATGTCAAAGAACCGCGCGGGTTTTTTGTCGATCTCCTCACACAGCAAAAACTGCCATGTCCCGTTCAGGCTCACGCGGCGGGACGACTCTGCCGGGCGGTCGCGCCGCGCCTGCTCTTCGGTGGAATACGGATAGAATGTCGCGCGCTGCGGCAGACGGTTGACGCCGGTCACAGTCGGATCGTTCTGCCATTCGCGCAGACCGTCGATGGGTTTCTTTGTCATGGGGAATCCCTCATTTCTTCGTTATTCGGTGGGTCGTTATTTGATATTGACTTTGTGCTCCATGATCCAGCCGGTCAAGAACAGCAGCCCGACGGCGACGAGCGCCATGAAGATCGTGCCGCCGAGTCCGTAGGATAGCATGCCCTCCGCCTTGTCCATCGCGACAAAGACGAGGTTGACGTCCGTCGTCGTGATCTCCAGAGAGAACGGCAGAGAATAGGTCAGCTTGGTACCGATTGCGTTCGTGACGCCGTAGGTCAGAAAGAAGATCAAAAAGCCGAACAGCTTCGGATGCTTTTGCAGCAGCCGCGTATTCGCCATCGTAACGGCGAAATAGACGAAACCGACGAAGGTCAGGACCAGAAGCAGCACCGTCCCGACGAAGATGACCGCCAGCTTGACGAGCGTCGCGCCCGTGGGCAGCATCTCTTTGAGCCCGCTCATTTCGAGGATGTCCCAGATCCCGGACATGGAGCCCTCTGCCGTCGCTTTGGCGTTCATGCCGATCACGAGGAAACAGACCGCCGCCAAAAGGAACGAGAGAATGATCCACAGCACGGAGACGAGCACCTTGCTGCTCAAAAGGCTCGCGCACTTGACGGGCAGAGTAAAGCTGAGATAGCCCTGATTGGAATAGAGCGTTTCATAGAAGTTCCGAATCACCGAAACGAGCGTCATCACAACGCCGATCACCGCGGTCAGATACAGGACGATCGAACCGACGACGCCGATCCAGGTGATCTTTGTGAGCATGCCGATGAAGATAAAGGCGATCACGGCGGCGGCGCTCGCGTAGATCAGCGAGACGGAGCGCGCGGACTGTTTGAGTTCGTGTTTGAGCAGTTTACCAAGCATAGCTGAAAACCTCCTTGAACACTTCTTCCACGGTCTTGCCGTTTTCGCGCAGTTCGTTGACATGCGCGTTGACGATCAGGTGTCCTTCGCTGATCATCAGCACCCGGTCGAAGATCGATTCCACGTCGGAAATCAGGTGGGTCGAGATCAGAACGGTGGAGTTCGCGGCGTGGTTTTCCAAAATCAGATCGAGGATCTTCGCGCGCGCGGCGGGATCGACGCCCCCGAGCGGTTCGTCGAGGATATACAGCTCCGCGTTGCGGCAAATGACCAACAGCAGCCGCAGCTTTTCCTGCTGGCCCTTGGACATGGTCTTGACCCGCTGTTTGAGGTCGAGCCCGAAGCGGGAGACCATCAGCAGCGCCTTGTCTTTATCAAAATCCTGATAAAAATCGGTGAAGTAGTTGATCGCGTCGATCGGACGCATCCAGTCGGGCAAATAGCTCTTTTCCGGCAGATACGCCACGATGCTCTTTGTATAGGCGCCGGGCTCCTCGTTGTTGATCCGCACCGTACCGGTGTGATCCTTGATGAGGCCCGTCAGCACCTTGATCAGCGTCGTTTTGCCGCAGCCGTTCGGACCGAGCAGACCGATGATCTGTCCGGGGGCGGCGGAAAACGACACGCCGTCCAGCACGACCTTGCTGCCGTACGATTTATGCAGATCCTCCACATTGATCAGTTGTTCCATTGTGATATGACCACCTTTCGTGCGTGGGATTATTTCGTGAGCCGCGTTGTGCCGACATAGTAGGCGGCAAGGCTCCACAGCAGATGTAAGAAGACGATTGTCGGCGGCAGGAAGAACGAGGTGATCTTCAGCAAAACGCACAACAGCAGCAGCAAAAAGCAGAATGCCAGCGACGCGATATGTACGATGCCGGCGAAGCGTTCGCCCTCAAACAGCCCGAGCGCCGCGCGCAGCAGCGGCAGAATGCCCTGTCTGCCCTTGGCGCAGATCAGCCCCGCAGACTGCGTGTCCGGGTTCGCGCGGCAGGTTTCGATCATCTTGGCGCTCTTCTGGTCGGCAATCTTGATCGCGGCGACGTCGAGCGCAAGCTTTCTGGCGACAAGCGTCTCGTTGAAACTCGGGTCGCCGCAGGTCAGCATCAGCACCAGGCCGGATTTATTGAACGCGCGAATGGCGCGGCGCACCGCGGGCTGCACCTGATAGCGCACAAGGAATGTGGCCGCCACGATTCCTTCGACCGCGACATACAGCACGCTGTCTTTGCCGGCGTAGGCGGCTTCCTCCGCGGCGGACGGCGCGTCGATCGTATGCTGGACCAGCATCTCGCGCGTGCCGACGAGCACACGGCGGCCGGCGACCCAGCAGGAATAGCCGAGCTTTTCTTCATACTGCAGATCTTCCGCTTCGGGCGCGACGATGCCGGTCTGCTGGAGGAATTCCTCAAACGCGTCCGCAAGCAGGCTGTGTGTGCCGCGCAGCGTTGCGGCGGCATAGACGGCGGCGTCCGCGCGCTGCATTCTGCCGCCCGGTACGGGTTTGAAACGCGACACCGTGCAGGTAAACAAATCGGCGGCATCCACCGTGACGGCGTCCGCTTTTCCGAGCTGCGACACCGCGTTCGTCCCGGCGACCACGATGCCCTCCTTGCCGAGGGTCGCGTCGTTTTTCGTTTTCAAAAGCGTGCTGATGACGCCGCGCATGAACGGTGCGCACAAAAACGCGCAGCTCAGAAACGCGGAGAAAAAGACGATGGCGTTCTTCTGGGCGATCGCGCGGAAGAGCGCAAAGGCGAACGCCGCAACAAACGCAGCGGCAGTGCCGAAGAAATAGAGCTTTTCATGCGTGGGCTGCATCGCGGTACGGTCGTAATCCGACGCGATCGGGACGTCCGCAGCGACCATGATCTGCGGGTCCTGCTTATCGGTGATCCCGCGGCCGAGCGCGGCGGCGTCGGCTTTATCCTCCAGCAGGCAAAGCCCCTGCAGCTGACCGGCGTGCATCATCACGGCGAGGTCACCCTGCAGCGTCTGCATCTTGACGAGATTGCCCGCGTATTCCACGAGCGAGAGGAACAGCGCGCACAGCGAGAAGTTCAAAAAGCCCGTCGCTTCGTCCATACCGAACGCGAGCACGATCAGCGTATGCAGCAGCACGCAGCCGTCCAGCACAAGGACCGTCGCGTGGTAGTTCCAATGCTTTTCGCGCAGCGCGCGCACGCCGTCAAGCAGGTCGCGCAGCACGGTCAGCACGCCGCCGGCAAACAGCAGCAGATGTAAGAACGAGTACAGCCGTGCGCCGTGTCCGAACAGGAATTCGAAGGCGCCGCCGGGCGTATAGAACGCGCCGAAGAGATTCAGCAGCAGCGACAGCGCGAACAGCACGCCGAGTACGATCGTCTGCTTTTTCACCCGTGCGTGCGCCTGTGCGAGCGTTTCCTTCGTCACGCGCGCGTCGAGCAGCTGCACGGTCTTGCGCTCGGATTTTGCCAGCTGCTGCACGGTCTGCACCGCGCGGGCGCCGAGCTTTTTGAGCGAAGCGAACGTCTTTTTGTCCGCCTTATCCACCGCATCGAACAGCGGCTCGCCCTCTTTGACTTCGAGCGAATCAAAGACGCTGTTCGCGCCCTCTCCGTTCGCCTGTTTTTCCAAAATCGCGTTGTCTTCCTGTTCGCTGGAAAGCACGCGGAAGTTTTCTACAAGGTTCTTGCGGTTACGCTTGAGCTGCGCTTCGACCTCCGCTTCGGTGACGCGGCGCGGCGCGGCTTCCTCCTGATACCCCTCGAGCATCATCTGGCCGTCGTCCGCTTCCGCTTCCGGCGCGGGTGCGGGTTCCGCCGCGGGAGAAGAAACGACCTTGGTCTTGCCCGACTGCGGCGTAAACAGCTGCGTCCGCTGCTTGGCGGGTTCCGCGATCTTTGTCTGCGCTTCGTCCGATGGTTCCGCTGCCGCTTCCGTCGGCGGAACAAAGATCCGTGACTTTTCAAGCTCCCTGTCCGGCTCCGGCGCCGGTGCGGGCTGCACATCCTCCTCCCGTTCGATCGGCGACAGACCGACCGACATCAGCAGCGCGTTGATATCGTCGATGCTCCCCTTGACCGGTGCGTTGTCTTCCTCGGCCGGTTCCGGCCGGAGCGCCGGATCATCGAGCAGTTCGCGTGCCCGTTTTTCAAAATCCTCGCTGAACAAATCGTGTTCCTTGTTCTGGTCTGCCATTATGCATTCCCCTTCCCTGTTTCCTGCGTCCGCTGACGCGATACTTCATACATCAGAATGCCCGCCGCCACCGAGGCGTTGAGCGAATTGATTTTTCCCTTCATTGGGAGCGACACGATGAAATCGCTTTTGTCACGGATCAGCCGGCTCACGCCGCTGCCCTCCGCGCCGACGACCAGCGCCACCCCGCCTTTGAACGAAACGTCGCACCACGGCGTCCCGTCCATGTCCGCGGAATAGACCCACAAGCCTTTTTCCTTGAGCCGGTCAAGCGTCGAAGCGAGATTGCCGACCCGCGCCACGGGCATATATTCGAGCGCGCCCGCCGCGCTTTTGGCGACCGCCCAGGTCAGTCCCACGCCGTGCCGCTTCGGGATGATCACTCCGTGCGCGCCCGCCGCCTCCGCGGTCCGGATCACGGCGCCGAGATTGTGCGGGTCCTCAAGCTCGTCACAGACGATCAGAAACGGCGCTTCGCCGCGCTGCTCAGCCAGCGCGAACATATCGTCGATCTCGGCGTAGGCGTGCGCCGCGGCGTAGGCGGCAACGCCCTGATGGTTCCCCTGCCCGCACAAAAAGTCGAGCTTGCGCTTGTCCACTTCCTTGATGACGATCTTCTTTTCGCGGCACTCCGTCAGGATTCTGCCAATCGAGCCGTTCCGCTCCCCTTTGGCAACAAGCAGCGTGTTGATCTCGCGCCCGCTTTTGAGCGCTTCAAGCACCGCGTTGCGTCCGACGATCAGCTCGCTTTCGCCGCCGGTATGCTGTTCCATGGTGTTTCCCTCCGTTTGCCCCGCCGTTCAGGCGGGAAAGGATCGTATAATTAGATTAATTATAACATAAAAGACAGCAATTATCCACGGTTTTGAAAAAAATAAATGCGATTTTCCGGTTATTTTTTCAAATCGCTTGCATCTTGCGTCATTTCTTGGCATAATAGTGCAGAAAACAACGGAGGTGACTGCAATGCATCAGGCAGCGATTCAATGGATCAGGGAAACAAGTGAACCCGCGCGCGCCGCGCTGTTGCAACAGCGAATCGACGAAGGCGCCGCCATCCCCTTTCTGTCGGATGTGGCGATCGCGCCGACGGTGACGCTCGGCAAAGACTGCGTGATCCTCGCCGGCTGCGTCCTCACGGGCGACACGGTGATCGGCGACGGCTGCGTGATCGGTCCCGGCACGATTCTGCACAACGTCGCGGTCGGAGAAAACAGCGAGCTTTGTCAGGTCCACGGCGCGGACGCGACCGTCGGCAGCGGCTGCAGCATCGGTCCTTTCGTCCATATCCGTCCGAATACCGTCCTCGGCGACAATGTCCATCTCGGCAACTTTGTCGAGGTCAAAAACTCGACCGTCGGCGACGGCACCAAGGTGTCGCACCTGACCTACGTCGGCGACAGCGACGTCGGCAAAGACGTCAACTTCGGCTGCGGCACGGTCACGGTCAACTACACCGGCAAGGAAAAGTTCCGCACGACGATCGGCGACCACTGCTTCATCGGCTGCAACACGAATCTGATCGCGCCCGTCACGGTCGGAGACTACGGCTATACCGCCGCCGGCTCGACCATCACCGACGACGTCCCCGCGAACGCTCTCGCCATCGCCCGCGCCCGGCAGGTCAACAAAGATGAATGGGTGCTGCGGAAGAAGCCGTATAAAGAATAAGTGTACAGTGTGTAGTGTGCAGTGTGCAGTGAAAGTCGACAGTCGTTAGTCGTTAGTCGACAGCACGCGAAAGAGACACACAACAGTGCACCGATCACCCGCGAAGGGGCACAGTCTTGGCGCCCCCCTTTGGGGAGCTGGCAGCGCGCCAAAGCGCGCTGACTGAGGGGGCTGTGTGGTTGAACCGCAAACGTTCAGCGGTCACCCCTTCGTCCCCTTGTCCCTTGCCCCTATTCCCTAAATCCCTCACCGGAGGTGAAACCATGTTTTTCAGAAAGAAATTTGACACCAACGCCGTCTATGACTGGCTGATCGTCGGACTCGGCAATCCGGGCAAACGGTACGAATTCACCCGCCACAACGCCGGCTTTCTGTGCCTCGACTACTTCGCCGACGCGCAGAAGATCAAGGTCGACCGGTTGAAGTTCAAATCGCTGCTCGGCGAAGCGCGCCTTTCTGGCAAACGCTGCCTGCTGATGAAGCCGCAGACGTTTATGAATCTCAGCGGCGAAGCGGTCCGCGACGCGGCGCAGTTTTACAAGATCGACCCCGCCCATATTCTCGTGCTGTTCGACGACATCAGTCTCGACCCGGGGCGTATGCGCATCCGCCGCAAAGGCACAGACGGCGGCCACAAGGGGATCAAGAGCATCATCTATCATCTCGGGGCGGACGATTTCCCGCGCATCAAGATCGGGGTCGGCGCGAAACCGCATGAGGACTACGACCTTGCCGACTGGGTGACGTCGCCGTTTTCAAAAGAGGATCTGAAAACGCTGCGCACCGTCGCCGAACACTGCGCCGACGCGATCGAACTGATCGTGAACGATGAAATCGACGAGGCGATGAGCCGCTACAACTCCTGAATTTCGCACACTTCGTCGACAAATGTGAAATATGTCGCCGAACGCTTGAAAACCGCGAAAAACTGTGATAAAATAAAAGAACTGTAAACTTTGAACCCATCTTGAAGCAAAAATCTGGAAAGGAAGTCACAAGCATGTCTTTTTCCGATCTCGGTATCTGGCTCGGAGACGTCTCCCTGGCCGAAATCAACCATTACACAAAGGACCCCATGAAGGCGCAGCGCAGCACGCTCAAAAAGATCGTGCGCCGCAACAAGAACTGTGAACTGGGCAAAAAGTTCCACTTTGATCAGATCCACTCGATCGAAGACTATCAGCGCCTGGTACCGCTGACCGATTACAGCGACTATGAGCCGCTGGTGGACCGCATGATCCAGAACAGAGAAAAGAACCTGATGTTCACCGGTCCCAACATCCGCTACTGCTCCTCGTCCGGCTCCGTCGGCAAGCCGAAGATTTTGCCGAAGAGCGCCAACGACCTTTGGAAGATGCAGTGTATCGGCTTTTCGGTTTCGGTCTCCACCGCCGCCCACTGGCTCAAAAAGAACAAAGGCATCAAGCTCCCGCCGCAGATGGGTCCGCTGGTGCTGATCCTCACCGGACACAAGCTCGAGGACGGCAAGAAGTGCAACGGCGCCGGTCAGATCCCGCTGGACTACCTGCGCATGATCACCCCATTCTTCTCCACGTCGCCCGTGTCTCTTTTGAAACCGGAACACGAAGAGCTGCTCGACACGTCCTATCTGCAGCTGCGATTTGCGCTCGAAAACGATAAGGTCAGCTATCTCGGCTCGATGGTCGTCACGCTGCTCACGCAGATGTTCGACTATCTCGAAGAGCACTGGGAAATGCTGTGCGACGATATCGAAAAGGGCACGCTGGATCCGAGCGTCAAGATCACGCCGGAGCTGCGCAAGGAATATGAAAAGAAGTTCAAGCCCAACCCGGAACGCGCCGCGTTTTTGCGCAAGGAGTTCGAAAAGGGCTTCGACACCCCGATCGCGCCGCGCATCTGGCCGCGCCTGACCTGGGCGTACGGCATGATGGGCTCCAACCTGTCGCTGTATATCGACAAGCTGCGCCATTCCGTCGGCGATCTGCCGCTGCACAACTGCGGCTACGCCGCCGCCGAGGGCTACTTCGCGACGCCGGTCGAACTGAACGTTTCCGACGCCGTGCTGCTGCCCTGGTGCATCTTCTTTGAGTTCCTGCCGGTCAATGAAGGCGACGAAGAGACCGACGCGACCCAGAAGCCGCTGTTGATCGATGAGCTGGAAGTCGGCAAGTGCTACGAAATGATCGTTTCGAACTTCTCCGGTCTGTACCGCTACCGCACCTACGATGTCTATACCGTGACGAAGATGTACAACAACACGCCGCGCGTGGAACTGCTGTACCGTCAGAACCTGAGCATGAACGTCGCGAACGAGAAGACGAGCACCCAGATGGTCGATTTCGCCGCGAAGGAAAGCGCCCGCAAGATGGGTCTCGAACTGACCGGCCACTCCTTCTGGCCCGATCTCGGTACCAAGCCGCCGCGCTACGTGATGCTCACCGAGCTCAAGGACGGCAGGGAGATCACCGAAGAAGAGCGGCAAAAGTTCATCGACGCGCTCGACGAAGAGCTGCACGGCGTCAACGAGAAGTACGCGAAGTACCGCCGCTGGGGCATGCTCAACCGCCCGGAGATCCTGATCCTTCAGGACAAGACCTATTGGGACTACCGCGAATCGCTGCGGCAGAAGGGCGTGGTGCTCAACCAGATCAAGCCCGTCACCGTGGTCAACTCCCCCGAGCGCGAAGAATTTTTCTTCTCCCACGTCAAAACCGAAAGCGAAGTCGTCGGCCGTGTGCTCGACGCGCTGAAGAGTGAATAACAAAAAAACGCCCTGCGGGGCGTTTTTTGAGTGCACAGTGCACAGTGCGCAGTGGACAGACACAGGAAAGACACGCAATTCCGCATTCCGAATTGAAAAAGCCGCTCCGAAGAGCGGCTTTTTCTTACAGCTTCACGCGGAAGATGTAGATTTTGATCAGATTGCCGATCACTTTCATGATCTTCTGCATCTTTTCGCAGACGGTCTGCATATAGGTGATGAACTTGCTCACATTCTGCTCGGCTTCGATCTCGGGCGTACCTTCGATCTGTTTGCCCTGCGACGAGTCCTTGCGGATCGCGAAGGAGTCCATCTTCACCGATTCGCCGTCCTTGACCGCATAGGCGGTCATGTACAGCACCTTGTCCTTGATCTCAACGGCGGTGTACATCGGCGCGTCAAGTCCGAAGGAAGCTTCCGGCTTCGGGATGTATTCGAGCACTGCGCTCAGATCGTTCGTGTTGTAGGTCTTGACGCCCGCTGTGCCGGAGATCACGTAGGTCGTGCCTGCCGGCTGTTCCTGCGCGGTGAAGACCTCGCCGTCTTTTTCGAGATAGACCAGCTTCGTCTTGACGATCTGGTTGTTGTCGAGCGACGCGGTACGCATATAGACGTGGTCGTGGCCCTGGAACACCATATCGACGCCGAGCTGCGGCATCAGCGCGCCGAGTTGGTCGCGGATGGCGCAGACATCGTCGTCCTTGTAGTGCGAGCCCTGCGAATACGGCGCCTTGTGGAGCATGACGAACTTCCAGTCGGCCTTGCTCTTTTGCATATCGGCTTTGAGCCAGTCGAGCTGCTCTTCTGTCAGCGCGTCGTCGTCCGTCAGCAGATTGGTGTTGAGCACGGCGAAGTGGACGTTGTTGTAATCGAAGGAGTAGTAAACGCCGGTCTCGGTGTCCTGTTCGGGGACGTTCGGCAGCACAAAGTAGTTGACGGTCGCCTCCTGTCCCATGTCCTCATGGTTGCCGGAGGTCGGCATCTGATAGGTGTTGCGCAGGTAGTCCCCGCCGACGTCGAACATACCCTGCCACTGTTTGTTGTTGTTGCCCTGATCAACAAGGTCGCCGGAATTCGCGATAAACGCCGCGTCCGGATACTTCGTGAACGCCGCCTTCAAAACGGGCAGCCACGCTTCGCTGTACTGCCGGTCGTTCTGTGACTGCGGGTCGGTCATGTGGAAGAACGTGACGTCTTTTCCTCCGTCCGCCGTCGTCACGGAGCCTGTCTCGCTCCACCAGCCGCGGGACGCGTCGCCGACGCGATAGAAGTAGGTCTTGCCGGGTTTCAGACCGGAGAGCTTGACCGTGTGGCGGTTCATCTTGAACTGGTACCAGAACAGGCCGAAGATATCGAGGTCGATGCCCGGGAACTGGCGGATGACCGGTTCGGTCGTCTCGCTGATCGAGAAGGTCGCGTTCTTGGTCGCCTTGCCCTTGAAGGTCGGCTCAGTCTCGGCTTCATAGATCTCGATGTCGCCCTGTACGGTCGATTTCGAGAACCAGCCGATCGTCGCTTCGGTCTTGCTGTCTTCTCCCATTGTGACAGAGATCATCGTCGGACTGCGGTAGTTCTTCTGCGTGACCTCCACAGTCTGCTTGGAAGAATCGAAGCCCGCGCCGCTGTCGCCCTTGAAGACGGGGTTCGTGTCGTGGGTGAAGTCGTTCAGCACATAGGCGACGAACTGCCCGAGTCCCTGTGTGAACGAGGGGGTCACGTACTTCGACAGCAGCAGCTGGTCGAGCACGTCATAGAGGCTGCTGTAGGGCAGCACGCCGAGCGCGAAGACGATCTTCACGAGGTTGAGATAGCTGAAGTCGCCGCGCAGAACGCCCCAGAGCAGCGTGTTGAGTCCACGTCCGAGCTGACGGTTCAGGAAGCTGTCTTTGAGGAGCTTGTCAACGCGGATCTCGAGCTTCGCGAGGATCGCGTCCTCCGCGAGATCATGCAGCACAAGGTCGATCAGGAGGTTGAACAGGCGTTCAAACGTGTCGCGGTCGGAGAAGCCGTAGAGCGCATCCTCAAGGAAGGCGTCGTCGGTCGGGTCCTCATTGCCGTTGAACCAATAGACCATGCCGGTCAGCACCAGTTCGCCGAGGTTGCCCGGGCGCTTCGGATTACCGAAACCGTAGTTGCCGCGGAATTTCGTGCACGGCAGTTCGCTCACCTGCAGCTCCATCAGCTGCCGGACGACCGGCTCGAGCACGTCATACAGCCGCTGCGGATCCTTGATATAGAGGTCCGTGATCTGATCGATCAGATCCTCGATGAACCACATGATGTTGTCCACGCTGAAGACCGTGGTGTTGCCGATCTTGAACCCGTCGCCGAGATACGGCTGCAGGAAGCCTTCGAGAATGGACTTCAGATCGAGGCCGAACTTCTCCTGGAGATAGACGAGCAGACCGCCGTCGGTCGCGGCGATCTCCGCAAGCATATCGCCGAGGTAGTGCTTGACGATGCCCATCAGGAAGGAAGTGGTGTCGGCGCGGCCGTTTTCGGAAAGCCCGCCGCCGAAGCAAAGATCGAACGAGTGATATTTATAGGTGTGGTTGTCGTAGGTGACGCCGTCGAATCTCATCTTCGCCACGGCGTCGAAGTCCACGGCTTCGGATTCCATGATCGTCTTGCCGTTCTTGTAGCGGATCAGCTTGTTTTCGCGGTAGGTGTTCGGGAAACCCGTCACAGAGTCGGTCTGGAAGTCATACAGCGCGTCGCCGTCGTCGTTAATCACACAGGCGGTATCGGTGATATGCAGGTGCCCGGTGAAGGCGTAGTGGATGCCCATCTTCGCCAGCGCTTCCGCCGCGTCCATATAGTCGTCGAGCACGAACGCGTAGGTAATCGACGGCTCGACCTCCATGTGCGCCGCGAGAGAGTGGTGGATCATCAAAAACGGCGTGCGGCCGTCTTTCTTGCACTGATCCGCCCAAGCGGAGATCCACGCCATCAGATCGGCGTCGATCACACCGGTGGTCTCTTCCTTTTGCGGCTCGTCGAAGGAGTACTTGCACGAGTCGATCACGATCAGCCGGTAGTCGTCGTCAAGATCCGCCACATAGGAAAGACCGCCCTGGGTCTGCTCCTTGTTCGGCGCGTAGCGGTAGGACGGGCCCTTCCAGCCCTTCGGGGCGACGGCATGGTCGTAGCCGAGGTTCTTGTAAACGTCGAAGAACTCCTCATAGGTGATCGCCTTGGTCGGCTCCTTCTTGTCGTTTTCATACGTCACGGCCTGCAGCGTGTTGACGTCGTGGTTGCCGTTGATGACAAAAACTTCCATCCCGGTCTCTTTTTCAAAATCCTCAAGGAGGTTCGCCAGCACCTGATGGGAGATCAACTCGCTGTCCTTCGTCAGGTCGCCGGGGATCATCACATACTTGACGCCGGCTTTCTTGGCGCGCGCCGCCATCGTCTTGAGCGCAGTGCGGATGATCGTTTCCGATTCGTTGAAACTCTTGCCGTCGAGCCGGCAGGCGTCGATCCATTCCTGGCTGCGGCTGCCCTGCGCACAGTCGGGGAAGATGTGCGGGTCGCTCAGCGTATAGAACGGGAGCGTTGAGCGGATCGACTGGTCGCCCGCCTTCGCGGCGGAAAACAGCTGTACGATGCCGAGCAGCAGCACGGCGCACAGCACGACCGAAAGCCAGCGTTTCCATCTTTTCATATCAGATACCTCCGTCGTGTGAAGATTACCCTGAAATTATATCACAATCCGGAAAAGAAGAAAAGCCTTTTTGCCGTTTCGCGCCGTTTCGTCAAGGTTGACTGAAAGAATCGCCGCCGTTTTGTTGGTTTTCGCCTGTTCCTTCGTGCTTTTGCACAAAACGGCAGCGCGCTTCCTGACCAAAATCTACAATAAAAATATCGAGTTTTATAGCGTTTCGCGGAATTATGTGGTATAATTACCAAGGTTTTTCGAGAAGGGAGGCGAAACGATGCCGGATACCGTACAAAAAGGAAACAAGATGGGCTATATGCCGATCCCGCGGCTGGTGCTGACCATGAGTCTGCCGATGATGCTTTCGATGATGATGCAGGCGCTGTATAACGTCGTGGACAGCATCTGGGTGTCGCGGGTGTGCGAGGAGGCGCTGACCGCCGTGTCGCTCGCGTTCCCGATCCAGAATCTGATGATCGGCGTCGCCACAGGTACCGGCGTCGGCATCAACGCGCTGATCTCCCGCGCTTTGGGCGCAAAGCAGCCCGAGCGCGCCAACAAGGTTGCTGTCAACGGCATGTTTCTCGCGCTGTGCAGCGCGGCGGTGTTTTTGCTGATCGGGCTGTTTGTCACACCCTTGTTTTTCCACCGGCAGGCGAACCCAACGCAAAGCGATCCGGCGTCGCTGCTGGTCTATCAATACGGCGTGGACTATCTGACGATTGTGGCGGGCCTGTCGCTCGGCGTGTTCGGCCAGGTCACGGTGGAGCGGCTGATGCAGTCCACCGGCAAAACCACACTTTCCATGACGACCCAGCTCATGGGCGCCATCATCAACATGATCCTCGACCCGCTTTTGATCCTCGGCATCGGTCCGTTCCCGCGGCTCGAAACCAAGGGCGCCGCGATTGCGACCGTGATCGGTCAGTTTTGCGCGTTTCTGACGGGGCTTGTGCTCAACCACCGGTTCAACAAAGAGATCCGCCTAAGCTGGAAGGGCTTTCGTCCGGACGGCAGGATCATCGGCGAAATCTATAAGATCGGCGTGCCGTCCATCATCATGGTCGCCATCGGCTCGATTATGAACTACTTTCTCAACCGGATCCTGCGCGCGTTTTCGTTCACGGCTGTGGCGGTCTTCGGCGCCTATTTCAAGCTGCAAAGCTTTGTGTTTATGCCGGTCTTCGGCCTCAACAACGGCACGATTCCCATCATCGCGTTCAACTACGGCGCCGGCAACCGCAAGCGCATGACCTACACCGTCCGCTTTGCGATGGTGCTCGCCTGCTCGATCATGCTGTTCGGCACGGTGCTGATGTGGGTGATGCCCGAAACGATGCTCCGGCTGTTTGACGCGTCGGAGGATATGATGGCCATCGGTGTGCCCGCGCTGCGGCGCATCAGCCTTTGCTTTATGCCGGCCGGCTTCTGCATCGCGATGGGCTCGGTGTTCCAGGCAGTTGGGCGCAGCTGGTATTCGATGATCGTCTCGTTTGCGCGGCAGCTCATCGTGCTGCTGCCCGCCGCCTACTTTTTGTCAAAGACAGGCGTGGTCGACAACGTCTGGTGGGCGTTTCCGATTGCGGAGGTCGTCTC
>JAFYDS010000258.1 GCA_017544665.1 Clostridia bacterium
ATCGGCTTATCGCGGTTGGCTTCATAGGTGTTGCAGAAGCTGCAGCGGAAGCCCGTGTCGATCGCGGCGCCGCAGACGTCGCACTTGTTGTCGCCGTTGCCGTCGTGGTGCGCCGTCTTCGGGATCGGAATGGTTTCCGTGTGAGACGCGTCGCGCGTGCAGGTGCGGGTCTTTGTGCCCTCCGCGGTGCAGGTCGCCTGCCGTGTCACGGTCCAGTCACCCCAGCTGTGGCCGAGAGCGGCCACAGTACGGGTCTCGGTCGCGCCGCAGCGGTCGCAGGTTTTGCTTTCCTGGCCCGCGGTGTCGCAGGTCGGCGCGGCTGTCTGCGTCCAGGCGCCGAAATTGTGACCGAGGGCGGAAACGGTCTTGTCCGTGCGGCTGATTACGACGCCGCATTCGCAGGTAACAACCTCCTCATAGCTGCCCGCCGCCGTGCAGGTCGGCGCAACTTCATTTTCGCGCGTTGTGGTGTTGTTGCCGGTGTGGTTTGCCGAGTCTTTCGGCAGGATCTTCACGTTCGTTGCGCCGCAGACACAGGATTGCGCCTGAGTGCCGGTCGCCATGCAGGTCGGGCGCAGCGTCACTTCGCCGTCAAGCCAGTTGTGCGCTTCCGTATCATAGGTCGCAGTGATGAGCACATTTTCCGTCACGTTGGTGTAGCTGCCGCTCCAGCCGGAGAAGCGCTTGTGGTTTTCTTCGCCCCGAATCAGTTCAGCCGGCGCGGGCGGGGTCGCGCTGCCGCCGGAAAGGATCCGCTCCGTCTTCACAGTCTCGCCGTCCACGGTGAACGTGACGGTGACATATTCGAGCTCGCTGATGCCGGCGACGATCGTTGCCAGTTCGCCGAGAATCGCGTTGACCGCTTCGTCGTTGTCATCGATTGCCAGCGCCGCTTCGAGCTCGCCGAGCTTCGCGTTCAGCGTCGCAATATCGTTTGCGTCGTACTTGTCCGGATCGGCAGCCGCTTCGGAGGAAATGCCCGTTGCAGCGATATAGGTTTCGTTGGCGTTGATGTCGAGCTTTGCGATTTCTTCGCCGGTGCTCACCGGATGGTCGCAGGCAAGGCAGTACTTGTCGCCGGTGTAGCCCTTGTAGGTGTAGCCGGGCTCTTGTGCGTTTCTCGTGACCGTTTCGGTCGTGGAGTGGTTGTTGTAATCAAAATCGCCGGACTCAAAGGTTCCTTCGCCCTTCAGGCCGCAATAGGCACAGCTCTTGAAATAGGTCGCCCTGGCCGTGCAGGTGGCGGCGGAGTTGAAGTAATCATCGTTCTCCGTTTCAGCCGTGAAGCTGTGCGGGCCGTAGGCGCCGTCGCTCAGATCGGTGATTCTGTTTTGGCCCTCTGCATCACTGAATGTCAGGTGGCAGACCGTACATTCATAATAGGCCACTGTACCGGTCTCGGTGCACTTCGTCGAGGATTCAGCAGGAACCTGACTGCCCAGCGTATGGTGCGCAGGTTCGCCGACGACGGTCTTATCGGGCGCGGTGAAGCCGGCATAAGTTGCGGTATAGGTGATCGTACCGTCCTGAGTGCAGGTTGCATCCGTGCTTGATTTCACGGTCGGCGTGACGCCCTTCGTCTCGCTGTAATCGCAGCCCGCGCAGGTGATGACCACGGTGGCCGTGCTTGCGTCGTCAGCCCAGGTCCAGGCAGCGCTGAGGTTGTGCGGCGTCGGGGTGGCAACGGCGGTCACATTTGTATCGGCGATGATGTTGTCAAACGCCGTATCCCACGTCACACTGTAGTGGTTCGTGTCGTCCGGAGCCTTTTCAGGCAGCGTCGGCGCTTCGGCGGCGCTGCCGTAGGCGACGCTCTGCGTGTCGAGCACCGTCTCGCCGTCCAGATCAAAGAACTTGACCGTGTAGCTTCTGGTGACCGGTGTGAAGGTCGCCTTATAGGTCGCGTCACCGGTC
>JAFYDS010000259.1 GCA_017544665.1 Clostridia bacterium
CGAGTTCAGGTTGACCTTGCCCTCATCGAGCGCGGCGGCGGCGGTGAAGATCTTGAACGTTGAGCCGGGCTCGGTGGTACTGGTCACGCAGAAGGAGTTCCACTGTTCGTACAGCAGATCCGACTGCGCCTTTTTGTACGCGTCGGTGTCGGTGATCTCCTCGAGCTGTTTGAGGCCCTTTTCGCTCTGGATCTTATAGGGGTTGTTGAGGTCGAAGTCCGGCTTGTCGCTCATTGCAAGGATCGCGCCGGTATCGACGTCCATGACGATGCCGTAAACGCCCTTCGCCTTTGTGCTGTCGAGCGCGCTCGTCAGCGCGTTTTCAAGGTAGTGCTGGATGTTCTGGTCCACCGTCAGGACTACGCCCTTGCCGGGTTCGGCGCTGAAGATCGTCTCATAGCTGGAATCCAGCGACTGGCCGCTGGCGTTCTTTGCCGTCACGATCCGGCCGGGCTTGCCCATCAGCGTATCGTTGTAGTACTGCTCGACGCCGGCGATGCCGTTGCCGTCCGCGTTGGTCACGCCGATGACCGTGGAGGCGAAGCCGTTGTCGGGGTACATCCGCAGAAAGTCGGATTCAAACGAGAAGAATCTGCCGTAGCGGACCGATTCCGACTTCTTTGTTCCGTATTGATAGGTTTTGCTGAACAGATCGTCGAGGTCGAGTCTTTGCGGCGCCTCGACTTTTTTCTTGATGCGGATATAGTTCTTGTCGTATTTGCGCAGCATCCGGATGACTTCCTTGTGCTTCATGCCGACGATATCCGCGACCTGGGTGCCGAGATCCTTGGTGAACGCCTTCAGCGCGGCGGGCAGCTCGTTTTCGTCAAACTTGAGCTTGAAGAAGCCTTCGATCGACTGGGGCGAAGCGCAGAGGATGAACGCCGACGAGCTGGTCACCAGCACGTTTTTGTTGCAGTCGTAGATCGTGCCGCGGTTCGGGTACAGCGTCGTGTCGTACAGCTGATTCGCCTCCGCCTTGGAACGGTACTCATCGCCATGCGCAAAAATGATATATCCAACGCGCACAAATCCGAGCAGCAGCATCAGCACCAGCATCAAGCCGATGATCTGCCGTACCCGGATCCGGAAGGACAAAGTGCTCTTGTCCCGCGCCCTGTTTTTCGATAAAAACGCCATAGGTTCCTCCCTCGCCGTGCCGTTTCACTTCTCCCGTGAATAGGCAACTCGGCGGATCGCTTTATTCCGCACTGGAACAAAACGTCCGCCCTGTTTCTTCGTGTCAGCCTTTGCTGGCTGTAATGTATATGCCGCGATAAACGGAAATATCAGTTCTTGTCCTGCGAGACGAGCACCCGGTTGCCGTTCTCGAGATCGAGATAGCTGTCGCCACTTTCGGCGAGCTTGACGAGGCCGAGCTTCTGGGTGGCGATCCGGTCGATGTTGTCCGCACAGATGAGCTTGGAAAGCTTCTGGTCGAGCACGACGCCGGCGTCGGTGTAGAGCGTCAGCTCCGCACGCTTGTTTTCGAGCTCGCGGCGGCTGTTGGTACGGGCCACAAAGCTGTTGCAGAAGGTGCCGAACAACGCGATCGCAAGCGCCATGATCACAAACAGCTTCGCGAGCTTGATATTACTGGCGCGTTCCTGCGCTCTGCGGTCCACCGGCGGGCGCTTCGGCCGCGGTGGCTTCGGCACGACGTGCGGTCGCTGCGCAGGCTGCGGCTGCCGCTGCGGAACGGGTTCCAGCACGGGTGCCGCGTTGGTGCGATAGTTGTAGTTGTAGGCATATTCTGCTGCCATCTCTTTTTCCCCCAATCTATCATTCCAGGTTTTCTTCGTCTTTGATTTTTTCGATCACACGCAGTCTTGCGGAGCGCGCGCGCGGATTGCGCGTCAGCTCCGGCTCTCCGGGCGAAAGCGCCTTTTGCGGCTGACCGCCGCGCGGCGTTTTGCCGCAGACGCAGACCGGAAAGTCCGGCGGGCAGGTGCACCCCGTACAAAGGGACGCAAACTTTTGCTTTACCATCCTGTCTTCCAATGAGTGGAACGTGATAACAGCGAGCCGCCCGCCGACTGAAAGGCTGTCGAACATGTCGTCGAGTGCCGCTTTCAGGTGATCTAATTCGCCGTTGACCGCAATGCGCAGCGCCTGAAACGTGCGTCTTGCGGGATGGCCGCCTGTGCGGCGCATCCTGGCGGGAATGGAGGCTTTGACCAGTTCGGCAAGCTCCAAAGTCGTTTCGATTGGTTTTTGCTCTCTTGCGAGCACAATGTTGCGCGCGATCGCTTTCGCGCATTTCTCTTCGCCGTACTGCCAGAAGATCCGGGCGAGTTCTTTCTGCGAAAGTGTATTACACAGGTCCGCCGCCGAGACGCCGCTTTGCGACATGCGCATATCCAGCGGTGCGTCCGCGTGGAAAGAAAAACCGCGCGATGCCGTGTCAAGCTGATGAGAGCTGACGCCGAGATCGGCGAGGATGCCGTCAACGCTTTTGACGCCCTGTGCGCCGAGGACGCTGCGGATCGAAGAGAAGTTTGTTTGAATGACCGTCACGCGGGCGTCGTCTTTGAACCGTTCGCGCAAGACCGCGATCGCGTCCGGGTCCTGGTCGAAGCAAAGGAGCCGTCCGCCCTCTCCGAGCCGCCGCAGGATCTCCGCGCTGTGTCCGCCCGCGCCCGCCGTCGCATCTACATAGACGCCGTCCGGTTTGACCTTGAGCGCGTCGACCGCTTCCTGCAGCAGCACGCTGACGTGTGTGAACTCCATGCCGCTGCCTCAGATGCCGAGGAATCCGCCCTGCGCCTTGCGTTCAAGCGCGGCGTCGGACGCCTGTTCGGAGGCGATCTCGTTCTTCTTTGTCCAGGCGTCGACCGTCTCGTTATAGGCTTCGAAGAGCGCCGGGTTCCAGATCTCCACGTGGCTGCCCATACCGATGATCAGCGCTTCTTTTTCGATCTTCGCCTTTTCGAGCAGCTTTTGCGGGATATTGATACGCCCCTGCGAATCCACTGTCACGTCCGCGGCAAAGCCGAGGTACCAGATCGCGATCCGGCGTTTGAGGTTGACGTCGGTCTCGCTTTCAATCATCTGTTCGACATAGGGCTGAAACTTTTCTTCCGTAAAGCACTGGATGCACGGATAGGTCTCGGAACGGAACACGCTGATATTGAACGAACCGGTCAGCCCGTCGCGGAACTTCGACGGCACGAACAGACGGTTCTTGGGGTCGACGTTGTGTTCGTAGCTGCCAATGAAGTATTGCATACCGTACATCCTCCTTTTTTCTGAGATTGAAATATGGGCACGGACCGTTTGCTCCACTTTTCAACACTGGAATGGTAGCGTAGTTGTATTGTGCACCACTTGGGCTTTTATTATAAACCAAAACGGCCGGATTGTCAACCGTTTTTTGCAAGAAAAATCGGCATTTTTTCAGAAAAAAAGGCCCGCTTTTCAGCGGGTTCTGTATATTTCCGGAATGGAATATTTGCACTGCGTTTTCGGCGGAAAAGCGCGCCGCTGACGGCTGAAAAAGTCGCCCGCAAGGGCGTGACGGAAGGGGCACGACGTACAAGCGCACGGACCGTTTGCATGGAAAGAATAACGAATGGTTTATACCGCGCAGGGTTGCGGATCGCCGGTGGCGACCTCTGCGCGCAGCGCAGAAGCAACGACCGAGGCGGGAGCCGAGAATCAGCCCTATGTGGCAGCCCGGGTTGAACGTATTTCCAGCGGTTTAGGCGTTGCTTTCAAAGCCGCGTTAATCGCCTGTTTCGGGCGACCACGCAAGGGTCGCCCCTACGCGACAAAAACCCGACCTCGTTGCGTTTATAAGGCGCTTTTCAGAGACTTTTCGTTATTTGCTTTCAACTGCACACTGCACACTAAAAAAACCGCCCGCAGGCGGTTTTACTATTGACGAATGACGAACGACTTACCCTTTCGCATCATACCACGTCTTGCCGCAGTGGACGTCGCACAGCAGCTTGACCGAAAGCTGTACCGCCTGCTCCATCTCTTCGCGCAGCAAAGCACAGGCTTTTTCGGCGTCTGGAAGCGGACACTCGACGATCAGTTCGTCGTGCACCTGCATAATGAGCTTCGCCTGCGGCAACTCGCGGCGAAGGCGGTCGCTGACGCGCACCATCGCAATTTTTATAATATCCGCGGCGGTGCCCTGGACGGGCATGTTGCGCGCGACGCGCTCGCCGAACGCCTGCAGCATCTTGTTCGACGCGGTCAGCTCCGGGAGGTAGCGGCGGCGGTGGAAGACCGTTTCGGCGTAGCCGCAGTCCCGCGCTTTCGCCACAACGTCGCGCATATAGCGGTCGATCCCGCTGTAATGGCTGAGGTAGCCTTTGATATAGGCGTCTGCCTCCTTGCGCGTGACGCCGATGTCCTTCGCGAGCGAGAACGCGCCGATGCCGTAAACGATCCCGAAATTGACCGCCTTGGCTCTGGAGCGCAGCAGCGGCGTCACCATCTCCAGCGGCAGGCCGAAGACCTGAGACGCGGTGATCGCGTGGATGTCGTCGCCGTTGTTGAAGGCTTCTTTCATCGTTTCGTCGTCCGCGATCGCGGCGAGGACGCGCAGCTCGATCTGGGAGTAGTCCGCATCGACGAGGACGTTCCCCTCCCCCGCCGTGAAGAAGCGGCGCAGTTCGCGGCCCTCCGGGTAGCGCACGGGGATGTTCTGCAGGTTCGGCTCGAGCGACGAGATGCGGCCCGTCCGCGTTTCGGTCTGGTTGAGGCGCGAGCGGATGCGGCCGTCGGGCTCGATCTCTTTGAGCAAGCCGTCGCAGTAGGTCGATTTCAGCTTCGCGAGCATCCGGTAGTGGAGAATGTCCGCGACGATCGGGTAGTCGTAGGAGAGGTCCTCGAGCACCTCGGCGGAGGTGGACCAGCCGCTTTTTGTCTTTTTCCGCGCGGGCAGTCCCATCTGTTCGAACAGAGCAGAACCGAGCTGCTTCGGGGAATTGAGGTTGAACTCGAAGCCCGCCGCGTCATAGATCTTTTGCGTGATCTCGTCGATCTGCGCGCCGAGGACGGTCCCGTAGGCTTCGATCTGCGCGCGATCGACGGCAAAGCCAGTGTGTTCCATTTCGGCAAGGACGGCGCATAAAGGCAACTCCATTTCGCGCAGCAGGTAGCTTTGGTCGTTTTCGCCAATCTGTTCGAGCTGCAGCGCGCTCACCTGCCGTATCACCGCCGCGCCCTGCGCCGCCGTGAGGAGAGATTCTGCGCAGTCAAACGCGGGGACGGGCACCGCCAGCTCGCCCGCGAGCCGCAGCAGATCGTAGGCGTTGGACGAGGGGTTCAGGATATAGCCCGCAATCGTTGTGTCGAGCGCGAGGTGTTCCATTGTATAGCCCTTGCGCAGACAGTAGCGGTAGAGGTCCTTCGCGTCGCAGGTGTATTTTTCCCACGCGCCCGCGAAGAACGCTTTGCAGAACGAATCGAAGTCGAAGCAGTCCGCGGGGACGTAACAAACGCTCTCTCGTTCCCCGTCGCGCAGCGAGAAGCACAGCGCGGCGAGGGCGCTCCCCTGAAAGACGGCGGTGAAATACGCCTTACCGTCGTTTTTGAGCCTGCCGAGGAGACCCGGGAGGTCGCGCTCTTCGCGCAGAGTCGTCTGCGGCGCTTCGGTCTCGGTCTGCGCCGCCGGGGTCGGGATCTGCGTCAGCCCGAACTTTTCGATGGTAGAGAACATCTCGAGCTTCGCTAACAGGCGGATCGCCGCCGGGACGTCACCTTTGCCGATCGCGTAGGCGGAAAGGTCGGTTTCGATCGGCGCGTCGAGGCAGATCGTGCCGAGTTCGCGGCTGAGATAGGCGCTGTCCTTCCCCTCGCGCAGCTTGTCGCGCACGCCGGGCTTGACGTCCAGCTCGTCGAGGTGGTCGTAGATATAGTCGATCGTCCCGTACTGCTGTATGAGCGCGCCCGCCGTCTTCTGGCCGATCCCCGCGACGCCGGGGATATTGTCCGAGCTATCTCCCATGAGCGCCTTGATTTCAATCATATCCGCCGGGGCGACGCCGTATTCTTCGCGGAGCTTGTCTTTGTCGTAGGCGGTCGTGACGGCGCGTCCCATCTTGGTCGCCGCGAGAAGGACTGTCGTATTGTCCGACACGAGCTGCAGGGCGTCGCGGTCACCCGTCGCGACAAAGCAGCGGTCATCACCCCTGCACTGCGCCGAAAGCGTCCCGAGGACGTCGTCGGCCTCATAGCCCTCCTGCTCCACGATCGCGTAGCCGAGGTCGCGCAGCAGCTCCTTCAAAAGCGGCATCTGCGAGCGAAGCTCGGGCGGCATGCCCTTTCGCCCCGCCTTGTAGCCGTCGTACATCTTATGGCGGAATGTCGGCGCGTGGACGTCGAACGCGACCGCGACGTGGTCCGGCTCGCAGTCTTCTTTGAGGCGCAGCAGGATATTCAGAAAGCCGAAAATGCCGTTGGTGAACTGCCCGTCCTTCGTCGTGAGCAGCTTGATGCCGTAAAACGCGCGGTTGACGATGCTGTTACCGTCGATGACCAGTAAGCGCATAGCAAAAACTCCTTTCGGAACGATTGTCTGATATAGTATAACATATTTTTTGCAAAAGAGGTGCATTTTCGCAAAAATTGTGGTAAAATGTTTTTCAATGAACCGAAAGGAGGCGGCAGTATGCGGCTCGGCACAATCGAACTCGACGGCAAAACGGCGGGCCTTGCCCCGATGGCGGGCGTGGCGGACATGGCGTTTCGCGAGCTTTGCGTCACTTACGGCGCGACCTATGTGGTCAGCGAGATGGTCAGCTCAAAAGGCTTAACCATGCACGACCGCAAGAGCAAAGAGCTGCTTGTCCTTTCCGATAAGGAGCGCCCCGCGGCGGCGCAGCTGTTCGGCTGCGACCCGCAAACGATGGCGGAATCCGCCCGGCGCGCGATGGCGTTCGCGCCCGACGTGATCGACATCAACATGGGCTGCCCCGCCCCGAAGATCGCGGGCAACGGCGGAGGCAGCGCGCTTTTGAAAGACCCGCCGCTCGCGGAAGCCATCATCCGCGCCGTGGTGCAGGCGGTCAAAATTCCCGTCACAGTGAAGATCCGCGTCGGGTGGGACGACGAGACGATCAACGCCGTCGAAATGGCGCAGCGCGCCGAAAACGCGGGCGCTGCGGCGGTTGCCGTCCACGGGCGGACACGAATGCAGATGTACGCCCCGCCGGTGCACACGGAGCTGATTGCACAAGTCAAGCGCAGTGTGTCGATTCCGGTGATGGCAAACGGAGATATTGTGGACGGTCCCTCGGCAGCGAAGATGTTGGAAGAGACGAACGCAGATTACCTCCTTGTCGGGCGCGGCGCGCTCGGGCGGCCGTGGGTGTTTCAGCAGATCGAAGCCTATCTCAGGCACGGCACGCTCCTTCCGGAGCCGCCGGTCAGTGAGCGGATGCGCGTGATGGTACAGCACATCAAACAGATCTGCGACTACAAGGGCGAGCGCGTCGGGATCAAGGAAGCGCGAAAGCACGCAGCGTGGTACATCCGCGGGATCCGCGGCGCGGCGGGCTACCGCCAGCGCGTGGGCGCGCTGGCGAGCATTGAGGAGCTGGAGAGACTGGCGTATGAGATCGCGGTCACTGACGCGAGTGTGTAGTGTGGAGTGTGCAGTGTGCAGTTGAAAACCGATAATTGAAAGTCTGAACATGCGCTTTATAAAGGCAAAAAGGTTGGGATTATGTCGCGTAGGGGCGACCCTGCGTGGTCGCCCGCAAACACAACAAAAAACCGCCCGGGTCGGGCGGTTTTTTGTTGTTGTAGCGCCGCCCAATGGGCGGCCAGGGCCGGGAATAGATGTCAAAAAAGGCCGGCCATTGGCCGGCGCTACAAGGTTGTTTTATTTGACAAAGAGCAGCCGAATCAGCTCTTCCAAAAATCCAAATACGAGATGAAGAATGAAGCTGACCTTGCTTCCCTTCGCGGGCGTGTCGGGTGTATCGGGTGTATCCGGTGTATCGGGCGCTTCCAGCGGTTCGGTTTCGCGTTCATCGCAGTGGATGCACTTACGCCAGCGGACAAGGTTGTCCCAGTCGTAGGTCCAGTCGCCCTCATAGAAGTGGGTCAACTCATAGTCCATACCATGTTCGATGGCGTAGGCTTCTGCGGTGGAATTTGGATGGCACTTGATAGTCTTAATGGAAACAAATTCTTCCCCATTCTCTTCATCTGGATAATCTAGATAATCATCAATGTTATCAAAATAAGGCTGAAAAGATTCCTGCATGGGTATAACATTCATTATTGTTAACATGAGATCTCTTTTTATTTCATCCGGCACATTTTTAAGACGAGCCACGCTTGCGCCAAGAGACCATTCATTAAAAACTGCATCCATACTTTTAACGGTAACGCTCTCCAAAAGCCAGTTTTGAGTAAACGCCATCTTTTCGACCTCAGTGAGATCTTTCGGCAAAACAACGTTAGAAAGCAGTGCGAAGCAAAACGCACTTTCTTTAATACTTGTCACAGTTTCTGGTATGGTATACTCCATTCTTTCGTTTGCTCCCGGATATTGAACAAGTATAGTTTTGTCTTTGTTAAACAATACACCATCTTCAGATGAAAAGTTAGGATTATTCTTGTCAACATCGATATAGCTAGTAAAAGTAAAAGCATCTTTCCCGATCTGACTAACGCTTTTTGGAATCACCAAGTTTTCAATTGAATAGCACATATAGAAGGCATACTCACCTATATTTGTCAAATGATCGCCAAAGCTCACATTTTTCAATGCTCGACAGTTATTAAACGCATGAGCACCGATCGTTTCAACGTTCTCACCTATTGTCACACTTTCAAGATTGAGACAAAAGTAAAAGGCAAATGGGCTGATTTCGGATATACCGCTACTAATAATCAGCTTTTTAATCTCTGAATGATCACTGAAAGGCGAAGAGTTTGAACCATAATCTTTCATAGCCCCTGTGCCAGAGATTGTCAGTAAGCCAGTGTCTGCATCAAAGCTCCATGTGACATCATCTCCGCAGGAACCAGCCGGCGCAAGTTCCCCTTCCGCAAA
>JAFYDS010000034.1 GCA_017544665.1 Clostridia bacterium
AAACAGGTTGCCCGAGCGGGTGCCGCTGAAGCCGAGTACGTCGGTGTGGAAGATTTTCAAAAACTAGGAGACATAGGTCAGAACGAACAGGTTGCCCGCATCGCCGAGCATATAACCCATGCCCTCTTTGATGCCGATCTTGTTCGGATGCTGCGGTCCCGGATCGGCTTTCTTTTTGGTTTTCGCCATTTGTTTTTCTCCTTCTTTTCAAAAAAGATGAGCGGGCACGCGGCCCACTCAAATGATACCATTGATTATGGAAAAATGCAAGGTGTTTTACAACATTTGTCACCCGGGCGGATAAGAAAACCCTACCGTTCTCTTAAGCCGCGGCGAAGAAGCGGGCGAAGAACTGCCGCAGCGACAGCAGCCAGCGCCGCAGCACGCCGAGATCCAGCGCGTTCTTTTGCGGTTCGGCGGCGACGTTGCCCTTGCGGTCGCAGACGAGCTGCAGCGTGACGTTCGTCGTATGCACCACCGTGCCCGCCGCCGTCAGGCAGAGCGTAAAGTCCGCCTTGCAGGTGTTCGCGCGCATTTCCGCCCGCGTGTCCGCGCAGTACCACGCATGGTCGTAGATCTTGTATTTCGTCTCGTAATCGACGCAGACGGCGCGCAGCAGACCGAGCCGGAACGTCGCCGTCAAAACGACCTTCCAGTCCGCGTGGTTGTCGGCGTCGTAGTAGATGCGCGTCATCGAGCGGGTGACGCGGTTGCCGCCGCCTTCCGCGCTTTCATTGTGCCAGCCGACGTCGTCATCGACGCATCCCGGGAAGATCGTCGTCACGAGTCGGCTGCCGTCCTCGAAATACTGGACCGTGTTGAAAGCGTCGTCCGCGGCGGCAGGCAGACAGCAAAGCCCGCACAGCAGACACAAGACAAGCAGAAAAGCCGTTCCCCGTTTCATGTCGTGTCATCCTCCGCGATCAAAACCTCGCTTTCGCCCAGCAGATCGACCGTGAAACCGCCGAGGTTCTTTTGTCCCGCGCTGTGCAGCAACGCGAGCACCAACGCCCAGCCAAGCAGCGCGGCAGCAAGCGCGATCGCCACAGCGAGCAGCGCCTTTTTCTTCCAATCGACCGCCGCTTTCAGCTGCGCGGGCCCCTCGGTTTCAAGGAACGCCGCCGCCATCTCCTGCGGCGTGCCGAACCGCGCGCAAAGCGACGCGTAGGTGACGTCGTCCGGCGTCTCCCCTGTCTCCGTGATACGGTCCCGGAGCGTGTCGAGAAAGCGGCGCCGGCGTTTTCTGTCACCGATCAGCGCGCGAGAGACCGCATTAAGATATTGCCGGACTGCCGGGTGCATCCGCGTGCGCCTCCTTTCGTCGGAGGATCAGCTCGATGCCGTACATGACCTCGTCGAACTCGCGCAGCAGGCAGTCGAGCTGCTCTTTGCCCTTTTGGGTGATGCAGTAATACTTGCGCTTGCGCTTTTTTCCGACGAGCGCCACGCGCCCCTCGATCAGCCCCTCTTCCTCCATCCGCATCAAAATCAGATAGAGCGAGCCCTCGAGGATCGTGTAGCGTCCGCCGCTGCGCGAAGCCATCTCCTGTGTGATGCGATAGCCGTGCATCGGCTCGCCCTCGTTCAAAAGCGAAAGGATCAGAAATTCCGCTGTACCTCGTTTGAAGTTGTCCTGTGTCTGTGCCATTGTATCACCGTCTTTCGTGTATAGTATAGCACAAAATGCTTTGGATGTAAATACTATTTCTGTAAATATATATTGACAAACCGATCAATATGTGATAGAATCAAACTGCGGACGACAATACGTACTGCAACGATCAAGAAAGAGAGGACGACCGCCATGTTCTCACAACGCACATCCTTCCGTCTGAAAGACTTTTTGCGCCGCCTGGTAACGCTTGTGATGACCGCGCTGCTGGGCCTCGCGCCTGTCCGTGTGGACGGCGTGAAGCTGTCTGTGGAAACGCCGGTCACACCCGAAACGACGACCCTTTGCGTCACAGTACAAAACGACAGCCGCCGCACGCTCTCTTTCGGCGTGGATTCGTTCGAACTCATGAAAGAAGGCGTGAACGGCTGGGAAAAGCTGGAAAAGCTGCCACACGCCGTGATTGAGATCGCGCAGCTTTTGTACCCGTCCGACTCTACAACGATCCGGGTAGATCTGCCCGCCCTGTACGGCAAGACGCTGTCCCCGGGGACCTACCGGTTCGTCTTTCAATTCCGAATGGAAAACCGGCGCGAGCCGGAATACTGTATGGCGCAGACCGACTTCATCGTGGCGGAATAAGACGTTGAAAAAAGTTTTGTCAGTTTTCCCCTCTTTATGACATATTATTTATATAGGAAGGTGAGCCCCATGAAAAAAGTCAGCTGCGTTCTGCTCGCGCTTTCCCTTTTACTGACGGTTGCGCTCTTTGCCGCCGCGGCGGACGCGGAACCCGTCGCAAGCGGGATCTGCGGGGCGGACGGCGATCATCTGACATGGACGCTCGACGCGAACGGCGTGCTGACGATCGCCGGCACGGGCCGTATGGAAAGCTATCCGCAGGGCTTCCCCAACGTCACGCCCGAACGCACGACCGCCCCGTGGGGAGATTACGCCGCGCAGATCAAAACCGTGATCGTCGGCGACGACGTGGAAACGATCGGAGACAGCGCGTTCTGCGGTTGTACGGAGATTACCTGCGCGCAGATCGGTCAAAACGTTACCGACATCTATCAGTATGCATTCGGCCGCTGCACGGCGCTCCAAAGCGTGACGCTGCCGGACGGGCTGCGCCATCTGTATGCCGGCGTTTTTTCCGGCTGCGCCTCACTTGAACGCCTTTCCCTGCCCGACGCGCTCACGGAGATCGCGCCCTGGCTGTGTTTCGGCTGCACTTCGCTGCAGACCGTGACGTTCGGCAAGGCCGTGGAAAGCATCGGCATGGATGCGTTCCGGGACTGCACGTCCCTTGCGGTAATCACGCTGCCGGACAGCCTGCGGTCAATTGGAACCGGTGCGTTTCGAGGCTGCACCGCGCTCGAAAGCGTGCGGTTCGACCCGTTTGATTCAAGCGACCTGCGAGAAATCCAGATGGAGGCCTTCTATGGCTGTACCGCGCTGCAGCAGTTCGAGGTCCCCTATCGCACGACGAGCATCTCTGCACAGGCGTTCGCCTACAGCGGACTGCGCGATCTGACCGTCCGCAGCTACACCTGTAAGATTCATCCGTCGGCGTTCAGCGCGAACGTCACCATCCACGGCTACGCCGGCTCCGAGGCGGAAGCCTTTGCCGAAAGAAACGAACTTACCTTTGTTCCCTTATCGGACGAAGGCGACGCGCCGACGCCCACGGACGATTCGGTGCCGCGCCCCACGCTGCTGCAGCGGATCCGGAACCGGATCGCGGCGTTCTTTATGCGCATCCTCGAGCTGCTCGGCTTTGCGCACATCTGACGTTGATTGCCTCTATTCTTTCCCCATAGACTGCCCCTGTCTTCGGATAGGGGCGGTCGTTTTTCCCCTCGCCGCTTGCTTTTTTCCGCGTTTTTGCTATAATAAAAGGGAACCATCCCCCGAGAAAGGAACGAGCGCCATGGCGGACTATTTGCAAAAAGAGGATTACCAGGAGCCGCAGTGCCTGCTGTGCGAGACCGACCCGCAGTCGAAGGAAGCCGCGATCTCCCGCATCCCGACCGGCCGCGTGATCGAAAAGCTGGACGCCTTCTTCGCGAAGAACGACTATGCCGCCGCCGAACGGCACCTGCGCTACTGGGAGCAGGAGGCGGCTGCCGGCGGAGACGACCGCGGACTTTACACCGTCTGCAACGAGCTGATGGGGCTTTACCGTAAACTCGGACGGCGGGACGAAGCGCTCGGTTACGCCGAGCGGACGCTCGCGCTCGTCGAAAGGCTCTCTATGGCAAACAACGTAACCGGCGCAACGGCGTACCTCAACGCCGCGACCGTCTATAAGGCGTTCGGCGACGCAGCGAAGGGCCTTCCTCTTTTCGAGCGGGCGAAAGCGGTCTATGAAGCGCAGCTCAAGCCCGACGACAGCCGGCTGGCGGGGCTTTGGAACAACACGGCGCTCGCCCTTGTCGACCTCGGACGGTTCGACGAAGCGGACGCGCTCTATCAAAAGGCGATCGACCTGACGCTGCGCGTACCGGACGCACAGGGCGACGCGGCGATCTCGCTGCTCAACCGCGCGAACCTGACCGAAGCGCGCGACGGGCTGCTCGACGGCAACGACGCGATCTGCGATTGTCTCGACCGCGCAGAGGCTCTGCTCAACGACCCGGCGCTGCCGCGCGACGGTTACTACGCCTTCGTCTGCGAAAAATGCGCGCCGACGTTCGGCTACTACGGCTATTTTGCGTTTCAACAGGAACTCGAGGAAAGGGCGGAGAAGATCTATGCAGGGGCTTGAACTCGCAAGACGCTTTTATGAACAATACGGCGCGCCGATGCTGCACGAGCAGTTCGCCGCCTTTGAGGAAGTGATCGCAGTCGGGCTTTGCGGCAGCGGCTCGGAGTGCTTCGGCTATGACGACGACGTTTCGACCGATCACGACTTTGAACCGGGCTTCTGCCTGTTTTTGCCGGGCGAAGACGTGATCGACCGGCGGACGGCGTTCCTTCTGGAACGCGCCTACGCGAAGCTGCCGAAGGAATTCGAGGGCTTCACCCGCAGCCCCATGAGCCCCGTCGGCGGAAACCGCCACGGCGTGTTGCGGATGGACGAGTTCTTCCGCGCCAAGGTCGGGTCCCCTGACGGAGAACTGACCGCGGCGCAGTGGCTGACAACGCCGGAGTTTTATCTCGCGGAGGCGACGAACGGTGAAGTCTTCCGCGACGACTGCGGCGCGTTCACCGCCGTCCGCGAACGGCTCGCCTTTCTGCCGGAGGATATCCGCAGAAAGAAGCTCGCAGGCGAACTGCTGACGATGGCACAAAGCGGGCAGTATAACTACAACCGCTGCCTGCGGCACGGCGAAACCGGCGCGGCACAGCTGGCGGCGATCGAATTCGTCCGCGCGGCGCTGCACGCAGTTTTCCTTCTGAACAAAGCCTACCTTCCCTATTATAAATGGCAGTTCCGCGCCCTGCGCGATCTGCCGCTGCTGTCTGACCTCAACATGCCGCTGGAGTTCTTGCTCACGACCGAGAATACAGCCGACCTTGCCGAAACGAAATACGGCATTATCGAGGACATCGCCGGGATGGTGATCGAAGCGCTGCAGGCGCAGGACCTGACCAAAGCGATCTGCGGCGACCTCGAAAAGCACGCCTATTCCGTCAACGACACGATCGCGGACGCAACACTCCGCAATCTGCACGTGCTGGCGGGGGTATGAAAAAGCCGTCAGACCCCCTCAGTCTTTGCGCTTCGCACAAAGACAGCTCCCCCAAAGGGGGAGCCTTGTTTTTGTGGCGCCTGTGGTGCATTGTACGGGGCGCTTTTTTAGTTTGCAGTGTGGAGTGTGCAGTTGAATGTGGAATTTGAAATGTGGAATGTGGAATTCACTTCAGTTACAACAACAAAGCTTTCCTCCACGAAGGACGACAACGGACACTGATTCTGCCGCAAGGCCTTGCGAAAGAGAGCGTAAAAGCAGAGCTGTCTGTAGATTCGAGGGCGAATGGGCAGACGCCAGATCGTGGTGAATGAGGATAGGTTTCGTACAGTTCCGGAGTGGATGAATGACAGTACAGAGACGGTTCCAATGCAGTTTGCGAACAGTACAATAACGGGAGCCGTACATTCCGGTCATCGAGAAAAAATCATCGAAGCTGCGAACAACAAAAAAGATCAGGGACACATCGTTCCCTGATCTTTGTGTTATGCTTTTGAATCAGTCTTCGTCTGTCTCGTCATCGTCTTCTTCATCGTCGTCTTCCACTTCGATGTCGAATTCCAGCGTCTCACCGCAGCAGGGGCATTCCACCTGACCGTCTTCGTCGATGTCGTCGAAGTCGATGCAGATATCTTCGCCGCACGCCGGGCAGGTCACTTCGATGCAGTCGTCATCGTCGCAGCACTCGTCGCAGCAGCACTCGTCATCGTCGTCCAGATCATAGACGAATTCTTCGACGTCGCCGAGATCCTCGTCGACTTCTTCGATGTAGTCGTTCAGCTCGTCCACATCTGAGCTGAGGTCGTCCAGCTCATCGGCGATCTCGCCGAGCGCGTCGATGATAGCGGTGAAGAGTTTGCCTTCTTTTTTATCGGTGTCGATGTCAAGGCCTTCCATGAGACCCTTGAGATACGCAACTTTTTCAGATACTGACATAGGTAATACCTTCCTTTCTTTCTGCGTCCGCTTATGCGCGGCCGAGATATTCGCCCGTTCTGGTGTCGACCTGGATCATTTCGCCCTCATCGATGAAGAGAGGCACCTTGATCTCCGCGCCGGTCTCCAGCGTAGCGGGTTTGGTGGTGTTCGTGGCGGTGTCGCCCTTGAAGCCCGGATCGGTCTTCGTGACCTGCAGCTCCACAAAGTTGGGCGGTTCCACGCCGAAGACCTTGCCCTTGTAGGACAAAATCTTGCAGGTCATGTTCTCTTTCACGAACTTGAAGCTGTCGGGCAGATCGCTCTGGTTGATCGGGATCATGTCGTAGGTCTCGCTGTCCATGAAATAGTACAGATCGCCGTCGTTGTAGGAGTATTCCATATCCTTGCGCTCGATGTAAGCGGTCGGGAATTTGGCCGTGGGGTTGTAGCTCTTTTCCACAACGGCGCCGGTGATGACGTTCTTGGTTTTGGTTCTGACGAAAGCGGCGCCTTTGCCGGGTTTGACGTGCTGGAATTCCACGACCTGCAGCACATTGCCGTCCTCTTCAAAGGTCACACCGTTTCTGAAATCGCCTGCTGAAATCATAGTATTGTTCCTCCGTATGCAAAGATTTACTTCTATATTTTATACGAAACAGCGCCATTTTGCAAGCCTTTTTTTTGATTTTTCCTTTTTTCGCGGCGCAAGTTTTACACCCTCGACACAAAATGCTGACGATTTTATGAAATTTTCGCCTTTCTTCTTCTCTTTCCGCGCACTTTATGGTACAATAGACCCAGCGAAAAGAAAGGGTGATGTTCCCATGAAACGAATTTTGCCGTTTGCTCTGTGTCTTGTTTTCCTGCTGCTTTGCGCCTGCGGCACGCCGCTGGAACCGATGGACGAGATGGCCGACGCCGCTTTGCCCCCGGCGACGACCACGACTGCGGACCCCGTGGTCCGCGTAACCTTCCCCGAGGGGCTGACGAGCGTGGAGATCGCCGAAAAGCTCGAGGAAAACGGCGTCTGCAGCGCGGCGGACTTTATGGAAGCCGTCAAAAACTTCGACGCGGTCAAGGACAGCTACGGCTGCCTGGCGTCCGTCAAAAACGCCGGTGAGCGCGCCTTCGCGCTCGAAGGCTACGTTTTCCCCGATACCTATGACTTCTACCGCGGCGAATCGGCGTCCTATGCGCTCTCGCGCTTCCTTTCCAACGCAAACCGCAAGCTGACCGACGAGCGCGCCGCCCGCGCCAAGGAGCTGGGCTATACGATGGACGAGATCGTAACGCTCGCGTCAATCATCCAGGAGGAGGCCGGCGACCCGAATGAGATGCCGAAGGTCGCCGCCGTGATGCACAACCGGCTGAAGAGCCCCGCCTACGGGAAGCTGCAGTGCGACGTGACGATCAACTACGTCAACGACCGGATCACCGATTCGCCCTATCTTTCCGGCGATACGTCGGTCTTTGCCGAACGCTACAACACCTATAAGAAGGACGGGCTGCCCGTCGGCGCGATCTGCTGCCCCGGGATCGACGCGATCGACGCGGCACTTTACCCGGCGGACACGAACGACTTCTTCTTCGTCACCGACGCGGAGATGAACTACTATTACGCCGAGACCTACGAGCAGCATCTGGCGAACTGCAAGATTTGCGGCATCGGATGAGCGGACGTCACATTTCGCGAAGAACGAAAAGAAAAACATGATTACTCTGGAATACAGGGTGCAGGATAGAACCTGCATCCTGTTCTTTTTGTTGATTTTGGATGGGCTGCGCCCAACCCCGACTGTTATTTTTCCTCGCCGCTTTTTTGTCTCCCTTTCACAAAAAGTCATGGCGGCATTTGGCAAAGGTGACAGAACCGTTTGTGCAAGCTGACAAGTTTCGACAGGGATTTTTGGCTGCGAAATCTGTCGCAGGCGGTTGAAAAAAACGCGAAAAATTGCTATAATAGGAGAAACGCGGCAAGGTCGCGCATACAGCGCCGTGCCGCCTGATTTTTGCAGGATGGTTGTGATAGGATGAAAGAGAAGAAGGGTCGACTGCTGCGTTTCGCGGCGCTGCTTTGCGCGCTGTGTCTGGTGCTTTCACTTTGCGCGTGCGGCGGAGAAAAGGAGCCGGAGCTCAGCGAAACCGAATCGACGACTGAGACAACGACCGAAACGACGACCGCGGCGCCGAAGAAGACCGACTATAACCGCCTGACCGGACTGGACAACCTTTCCAAGGCGGCGAAGGGCAAACGGCCGGTCGCGATCATGATCAACAATATCCGCAAGTCTCTCCCGCAGTACGGCATCGCGTCCGCCGATTTGATGTTCGAATGCCTCGTGGAGGGCGGCATCACCCGCATGATGGCGGTCTACGCCGATTACACGAAGATCCCCGAGGTCTGCTCGGTGCGTTCGTGCCGCTACTACTTCCCCTACTTCGCCTACGGTCTCGACGCGGTGTATATCTGCTTCGGCTGCAACCCGACCTTCGGACAGAAGGCGCTCGACAAGACCGGGATCGACTATTTCGACGGCTCGAAGAATTACGACACGACGCTGTTCGGACGCGATCCGGCGCGGCTTGGGAAGTACGACAAGGAACACACCGCCTATGTGAAGGGTCCCGCGATCCCCGACGTGTTCAAGACGTATAAGATCCGCACGGATTACCGCAAGGACAAGGACGACTACATCTTCAACTTCCAGAAGCCGAAGGCGATCGGCAAGACGGAATGCAACGAGGTGCGGATCAACTTCTCCGACAGCTATTACAGCACGTTCACCTACGACAAGAAAGAAAAAACATATTACAAGACCCACACCGGCAAGGCGCACATGGACCAGCGCGCGAACGAGCAGCTGCACTACACCAACGTCTTTGTGCTGGAAACCGACGTCGGACTTTACAAGAACGGTCCGCTGGTCCAGATGGACTGGCAGGGCGGCACGGGCTACTACATCTCCTACGGGACGGTACGCAAGATCAAATGGAGCAAGAAGACCTTCGCCGATACGATCAGCGTGACCGACAGCAAGGGCAACGATATTCCCGTCAACCGCGGCAACAGCTACATCGCCGTGACCGACTACAACACGACCGTCTTCCCGGGCGCCTAAATAGGGCTTGCAATTTTTCGGCGTCTGTGGTATAATACAAACAATCCAAAAGTTTTAAGGAGGCAACACACATGGAAGGCTTTGAAAATCTGCTGAAGACGTTTTCCGATTTCATCAACAAGATTGTGGATTACATCAAGAATCTTGTTTCGACGATCCGCAAGTTCAACGACGAAAACACCTGAGTGAACAACAAAGCGCGGCGCGTTCCCTTTTTGCGGGACGCGCCGTTTGTGTTGCTTTTACTGAAACGAACACCCGCCGACTAAGGCGGGTGCTGTTTTTTTAACGGATTATGTGATGTTGCCGTTCGGGTCGCAGGTCAGGGTGAGGGTTTTGTTGATGGTTTTAACCGGCACACCCAACAGATAGTACTTAAACGTGAAGCTTCCGGTTGCCGTTGCGCCGCTTTTGCTGCAGCTCGACGCTGTGCATTTCCATGCTGAATTATAGATTGTTGTTGATTTAGAAACGCTTGTGCAGCTTGCAGTTGTGCCGTTATAGGTGAAAGATGCAGTAATAGAAGCCTTCCAAGCTAAAGATCCATCAGCATTGTGATGCTCGTTGGTTTTTGTTTCACTTTTTGTTCCTTTAGCGTTAAGAAATTTCGTGATTGTAAAATGCGAAGTCGTCGTAATGACATCATAACTTCCGTCTTCATATAGTTTAGTATATACTTGATCTTGATCAAATGCATTCACACAGCAAGTAGACCAAGAAAGTGTGAAAATGATTACGAATAAAACAGATATCAGACGTTTCATTTGTTAATATCCTCCAATAAACTTGTACTGTTGCCTGCTCCATAATACACAACGTCATATCCATTTACGGCATTATGCCCATCAATCCAAAGTGTCACAACCGCAACCAGCCAAATCAGAACGACCGCCAGAACACAGATCAGCACAAGCTTTTTCCATGAGAACGCTTTTTTAATCTCCTTCGCGTCCAGGGTTTCCATACAGTCCTGTGCCTGTTTTTGCGGCGTCCCGAAAGCGTCGGTCAGTTGCTCCATCGCCAGATCCGGCAATTCCTGCGCAAACTCGCGCAGCCCGGCTTCCAACTCTGCAAGAAATGCGCGTTTACGTTTTGCCGGACAGCGCAGTTCTTTTTTGACCTGCCTCAAATACAGGTCAACGGCTCCCCTATTCATCGGACTCCACCTCCCTGTCTAAAATCAGGTTGACGCCCTTGCAGATCTCGTCGTATTCCGCCAAAATCTCCTGCAGATGCGCCGCGCCTTTTTCCGATATTTTGTAATAATGCCGGGTCAGCTTTTTCCCGACAAGCTGTGTACGGCTGGTAACGAAGCCGTCCGCTTCCATCCGCGTCAGCATCAGATACAGCGAACCAAGCAGCATGGTATAACGCCCGCCGCTTTTTTCCGCCATCCGCTGCGTGAGCTGATAGCCGTACATTTCCTCTTGCTGCAGCAGATACAGAATCAAAAATTCCGCTGTGCCGCGCTTGTAGCTGTCTTGATTTTTACTCATGAAAGGGGGACCATCTCCTTTCCGTGAATATGATAGCACAAATTTCGATTCTTGTAAATATGTTTTTTATAAATATGTTGTTGACAAACTGGAATCTCTGTGTTATAGTGTAGATGGTGATCACCAAGTATTTACACCAAATTCATTCCGCCGTCATAGTACGGCAAAGAAAGGACGGTATTATTATGAAGAAAAGAATGCTAAAATCTCTGATGTGGCTCTTTATCATTGCCACATTCTTGCTTAGCATGGTAGTTTTTGCCTTTGCAACTGATCCTAATGTTATTAGCGATGTAAACTTAAAACATCAGACATTTATTGAGGATATGCAGTTTGGCAGTAACGTACAGTGTTCAAGTTTGGGTGGAATTGGAATAGGCAACAACGGAAATGAATGCTTTTATGCGTTGAAGGCATCTGGCTATGAACAGCTGGGCAATGTGATGCAAGAACAGTATGCTAATTTTTATTATTTTCCCAATCTTTCAACCATGAAAACTGATTTTCAAAATGGCAATTATGGGGTCTATCAATTAAAATATGCTGGGCACGCGAATGGAATGGCTGTTGATAGTAACAACATTTATATTACAGGGTATGTTGTTAATGAAGCAAGAGATGGTCACACAGCGACTGGCTCAAATCAACAAAATAATACATATAATAACTGGATAATAATGCTGCCCATTTCGGTTGTCAGCCAAATGGCAAGTAATGGGTTTTATCAAAATGGAGCTTATATACCCAAATACAACGCCAATTCTGGAACTAATGGTTATAGGATTCTTTATCCAAAAATTAAAAACAGCAATGGTAACTATGTGCGATATCAAAAGGAGATCACTGCTATCACAAAATATGATACTGACGGGAGTTTTATTATCAACACAGAGATCCCTGGCATCAGTGAATCAGACGCCTTTCAATTTGTAAAGGCTGAAATAAAAACAATTAATGGTTCCACAGAATTTGTTGTATCAAATAACCCTCTCGATTACTTTCTTGTGGAAAACAATCTGCAACAGCATATCACAACTCCTCAGGATATTTGTTATAAACCAGCGTGCGGTTTCTTTATTCCCAGATTCTATGGCAACAACAACAGCGGCAAAACCGTAATTGCATGGGCAGATATTCATGATACGACTAATTATCAATGGATCGCAGGAACAAACGAAAGCTATAAAATGTACACTCCAACAAAAATCAACTTAAATAAAACGAATTACACCGAACAGTCTCCTGCTACTGGTCAGGTTGTACTGAAGTATTCTCGTTTTGAGGTTGAATCTATTGCTATTTCGCAGGACAACAATCTTTATGCTGGCATGGACATTGCCTTGACCTCAGAATATGCTGGACCCAATGGTAATAGGCAGTTTGATGGGATTTATAAGCTAACATTTGGATCACCTGCCAAAAAATTTACGTTAGCTAATAAACCGCCTGTTGTATGATACGGCTTTCCTAGGCACTTTAAGGAGGACCCTTGTCATGAAAAAGACTTGCACGATTCTCTCAGTTTTTATGCTTCTTATGTTGTGTTGTTTCTGTGCTTGTGCTTCATCAGAGAATACATTGACGATTGTTGACCACGTGGTGTATCGATTGGAAAAGACGGATAAAGAAAGCTATTATAGTATCGTTTCTCTCTTTGATAGTAAAGAAGCAAAGCAAACTGTTAAAAGAATCGAAATTCCAGAAAAGATCAACAACATACTAGTCCGATCCATTCAGCCCATAACACAGCTTGAATACGGAACAGATGGTGAATTATGTTGGAAAGCGACAACTCCCGGCATATATATTGACACTGTCGGCGCGATCTGCGAGTCAATTTCTCTGCCACGTTCTGTGCAATCCATCGGTGACCTGTCGTTTTACAACATGTCTCATTTGAAATCAATATCCTTGTCAGATAACTTGGAAACAATTGGTGCACATGCTTTTGACGGCTGCTCCTCTTTGCAGACAATCAATCTGCCAAATCATATAACCGAAATCCGCCAAAACGCCTTTGCAAATTGCAGCGCGCTAAAAAAACTTCGCCTTCCAAATCAGATCACTGTTTTGGAAAGTTGCACATTTCTGAACTGCAATCAGTTAAAAAGCATACGACTCAACAATCGGCTTCGTTCGATTTCCTGGGGTGCCTTTTCCGGCTGTGAGAATCTGACCAGAATTTCTTTACCCAAATCTCTTCAATGTTTTTATCAGGGCACTTTTTTCGACACCGGAATCACGAAATTGATTGTTCCAGAAACCTGTCATGTTTTCTTTTTCAACGGAATGACAGAACTAAAAGAAATCGTCTTTGCGGATCGATCCGGTAAATTCAAACTCCCGGCACACTGTTTTTCCAATCTTACTGCCCTTCAACAAGTCGAATTACCAAAACACGCCCAGACCACAGTGGGACAGTATGCGTTTGCGCATTGCGTGAATCTGACAAAAATCAAAAACACCAAAACCATCGTGAAGCTCGCGCCGAAATCGTTCTATCGCTGCAAAACGCTGCCCGCTTTCACGCTTTCCGACTGTATTCAATATATTGCAGACAATGCGTTTCTTAACTGCAAGGGTCTGGCAAAGCTGCGCTTTACCGGCAGTTCCACTTCTTTCCTGAACCATGCCGACTTTTTGCAAACCCTGCCCGACACATACAAAATCTATGTCAAAACCGATACGATGAAACAGGCGTTCCTCGACGCCGGCTGCAAGAATAAAGTCATCGTCAAAGCCGACCTCAAATAGTTGCCCCCTTTTCCCCTCTTGGCGGTCCCGCCGTTCACGCGGCGGGGCTGTCGTTTTGTTTCCCTGCGCGGCGCTTCGGCTGCCGTTGCGCCCGCGTTCCTCGCGTCCCCGATAAAAATTCCCGCAAATTCCGCCATACCGATTGATTTCGCCCGCGGTTTCCTGTATAATAGGTAGCACAATAACGTATGAGGTGAAAACAAATGGCAGTTTTAAAAAACATTGACAGCAAAGCGGAAGAAAAAGGCTCCGCGCTCGTCACACTCTGGCAGTTCGTCAAGTTCATCTTCGTCAGCCTGCTCGCGATGATCGTCCAGTTCGCGCTGCTCAATCTGCTCAAGCTGATCCCCGCGATCCGCGAGCTGTATAACCAGCCGTTTTCCTGGTGGGTCTTCGTCTATACCGTCGCGGCGGGGGGCTTAGGCTACTTTATCGTCAGCAACACCGCGAATATCTGCGCCCAGATCGTCGCCTTCTTCGTCAACCGCGAAAAGACGTTCAACTCCAGCGCGAATATCGCTATCACTCTGCCGATCTACATCGTGTTCACCATCGCCCTGATCGTGTTCTCCGCGTGGCTGAACCCGACGCTGAAGGACCTGTTTGTCGAAAAGCTTCAGTGGAACGACGACCTCGCCGCCAACACCGCGACAATGATCTGCGCGGCGGTCCAGTTCTTCCTGTATTTCCCGGTGGATAAGATTTTGTTCCACAAGAAGAAGGTCGAGGACGCGCCCGCGGAAGCAGAATAAAAAACGCCCCGCGGGGCGTTTTTTTAGTTAAGAGTTATGATGCTGCTGCGCAGCAGTTTAGAGTGATGATTGCTTCGCAAGTTGAAAATGCAATGCGCCCTGCGCTTCTTCTAACGTTTCGCGAAGCGAAACTCTTAACTGTAAACTGTAAACTGTAAACTGAAAAACGCCCCGCGGGGCGTTTTTTTCAGTCGAGTTTCAGCAGCGATTTGAAGAACCTGCCGATCTTCTGCAGCAGATAAGTGATATCCTTCCAGAACATCAGGGGCTTGTATTCAAACGTGTTTTCCTGCGTGGTCACAACTTCGTTTTCGTTTTCCATAATAGGGGCCTCCGTTTTCTTCATTTTTCTTAATTATATATCGCACCGGGAGAAAAGTCAATAGTAACGCAGAACGGCAACCACTTTTCCGAGGATCGCCACCTCGTTGACAATGATCGGCTCAAACGCGTCATTCTCCGGCTGCAAACGGAAATGCCCGTTCTCCTTGTAGAACGTCTTGACCGTCGCTTCGTCTTCGATCAGCGCTACGACCATGTCGCCGTTTTTCGCAACGGGCGTCCGCTCGGCAAAGATGATGTCCCCGTCGAGGATGCCCGCGTTCAGCATACTTTCGCCGCGGACGTGCAGCGCGAACAGCTGCTTGTCCGGCGCGACGTAGCCGGAAAACGGCAGATAGGATTCCACCTGCTCCACGGCAAGGATCGGCTGACCGGCGGTGACGGTACCGAGCAGCGGAACGTGATGGATGTTCTCCGCCTGCCCGACGATCTTGATCGACCGCTTGTGCATCGGGTTGCGGATGATGTAGCCCTTCTCTTCGAGCGCCTCCAGATTGGACTGTACCGAAGACGTGGAACGCAGACCGACCGCCTGCCCGATCTCGCGGACTGTCGGCGGGATGCCGCTGCCGATCGTCTGCCGCAAATAGTCGAGAATATCACGCTGAACTTCGTTCAAAGGCTTCATAAAGCACCTCCTGAAATCGTGCGCGGGCGCCTGCCCGAACATCTGTTTACCTTAGTATAGCACACTTTTTTCAAAAATGCAAACATTTGTTTGTGTTTTTTGAAAAAATTTTTTTGCATGATTCCCGCCAGCGCGGCACACACTAAGAAAAACAAGTTTGAACAGATAGGATGATGCACGATGAAACAAAACGGGATGTCTCCGCTCAGCAAGCGTATGCTGGCGCTGTTCGCCGTCGCGGTGATCGCAGTGCTCGGCAGCGCGATCACCATCCGCCACGTCTCCAATCAACTCACCCGCGGGCTCACGCAGCTGGTCCCGGGCCGCAGCGTAACCGAGGCGCGGGAAGATCTGACCGACGTGCCCGACCCGCGCGACAGCGTCTTTGTCACGGAAACGACGGCGCCGCCGACAACGGCCGCGCCGAAGGCGACGACCGCCGCGCCGACAACAACACAGCCGCCGACAACCGCCGCCTCTGCACGGATCCGGAACGACAGCTACCGGCTCCCGCTGAACGGCACAAAGGTCAGCAAGGACTACTCCCCCACGATTCCGGTCAAGAGTAAAACGATGGACGACTGGCGCGTGCACAACGGGATCGACTTCGCCGCGAAAGAGGGAGACACGGTTTACGCCGTCGGCAACGGTATTGTCAAAAAGGTAACGAGCGACGAGCGCTGGGGCTATGTGATCGAGGTGGACCACGGCGCGTTCACGGCCCGCTACTGCGCGCTGCAGCAGGACGGCGCCGTCTCTGTCGGTAAGGTGATCGCCGCCGGGGACGCGATCGGAACGGTCGCGGTCAGCCCGATCGAGCAGGCGGACGGCTGCCATCTGCACTTTGAGTGTCTGCGCGGCGGCGCGCTGATCGACCCGATGGAAGTTCTTGACACGCAGGGATAAAGAAAAAGCCGTTCTTTCGAACGGCTTTTTCAGTGCGCAGTGTGCAGTACAGGAGCAATCTAACCACCTGCTTCTTTTCTGATAATCATCTGTTTTCTTCGCTTTGCGCAAAGATTGCCGCTGATAATCCACGCCGCGTATAGGGGCGATAAGGCGTTTGTGACTCTCCGCGGACGTTCTGTTTCTTTTTTCGGTCTCTTCTTCGCGTCTGTCCACTGTGCACTGCGCACTGTGCACTCAAAAAAACAAAGGCGGCAGCAGCCGCCTTTGTTTTTTTCTCTTATTTCGCCAGATCGCCGATAAGCAGCAGGAAATTACCCAGCTGGGCGCCGAATTCCGGACCGCCGTCCATGATCAGCTTGCCGCTCTTGACGGATTCCAGCATATCCGCTGTGCCGAGCAGGATGCCCAGCGCGCTCGGGAACGAATCAAAGCGCAGCGTGAAGAACGGCATTGCGCGTTTGTATTCGCCGCGGCCGGCGCGGGATTTGCCCGCCTTGATGCGGATGTACGCCGCCACTTCGGGATGGTCGTTGACTGCCAGCGCATAGACGCGGTCGGGTGACTTCAGTGTCCACTCGTGGATGTCGGGGTGGCCCATCTTGTTGAGCTGGCTGATGCCGCTCGTCAAGAGATAGAACATGCACTTGACCAAGAGTCTCTGATCGTCTTCGCTCTCGGGCGCTTCGGTCGCGCCGAGCACGTTCGCCATCTTGAGCAGTACCATCACGAACGAGACGAGCGTTTTGGCGTACTTGAGACCGCGGATCTTCGGGATCGCGTCGAGGGTGATATTGCCTTTGAAGAACGCGTTCAGCTTTTCCACGCTCTTGAACTCGAGTTCAATGTGCGGATCTTCGGTCAGGCAGGTGTGGACCAGCCATTCGCCGGAGTTGACGACGAAGTGCATGCCCGATTTGCCTTCCGGCACTTCGGGATTCAGGCAGCTGACCTGGATCACAGCGTGGGCGTGTTCAAACTTTTTGGCAAGGGAGGGAACCTCCGTTGCAAGAACCTTCACCAGAGGAAGCGCGGCGTTTAAGAATATTTTATTGGAATATAATTCTTCCTGCGGAATCGCCATGTTTCATTCTCCTCCCGTGATTAGAATTCGTCGTCCCAGTTGTCGTCTTCTTCAAAGTCTTTCTTCATGACTTCGCGGACGGCGGCGATGATGCCATTGGCGTCGATGCCGACCTCGCTCATGATATCTTCCTGCAGACCGATGGGGGCGAACTTATCCGGATGACCGAGCATCTTGAACGCGCAGGCCTTACCGGAATCGACAACGACTTCCGCAACAGCGGAGCCGAGACCGCCGATGATGCTGTGATCTTCGACGGTGATGATGCGGCGGGTTTCAAGCACTGCCTTGATGATCGCGTCGCGGTCGATCGGCTTGATCGTGTGCATATTCAGCACGCGGACCTTCAGACCGTCGGCAGAATCAAGGAAGTTCGCCGCTTCGCGCGCCTGGAAGACGCAGGAACCGCAGGCGATGACGGTGATATCGGTGCCTTCGTGGATCTCCACAGCCTTGCCGACTTCGAAGCCGTAATCCTGCTTATCATACAGCACACGGTCGAAACCGCGGTTGATGCGGATGTAATAGGGGCCGAAGTTCTCGTAGGCGGCGTTGACCGCGTTGGCGGTCTCGTAGCCGTCGGCGGGAACGATCAGCGTCATGTTCGGCATGGCGCGGACGATCGCGAGGTCAACGATCGCGTGGTGGGTGGAACCCGCCTGGCCGAAGGACGTGCCCGAATGGGTCGCGATGATCTTCGCGTTGACGTTCTGATAGCAGATGTCGGTGTGCATCTGGTCGCACGCGCGCATGCTCGTGAACGCCGAGAAGCCCGACAGGAACGGGGTGCAGCCCGCACGGGCCATACCGGCGGCGACGCCGAACATATCCTGCTCCGCGATACCGACGTTGATGACGCGCTCCGGACAAATCTTCAGCACGTCGCCGAGTTTGGTTGATTTTGCAAGGTCGGCGGTAATGGCGACGACCTTCGGGTCTTTCTGCATAATATCAGCGAGTGCCTTGCCGTAAATTTCAGCAGTTGCAACTTCGGTCTGATCGATTGCGTTGTAAACAAATCCGCCTGCCATGATTATTTGCCCTCCTTCTCAGCGCGTGCAACACGTGCTTTGTAGTCTTCCTCCAGCTGCTGGTTGAACCGCGCGAAGGTGTCGTCGTCGATCGCCATGTAGTGGCAGTGATAGTCGCCGGCGATCTCCTTGATGCCCGCGCCCTTCTGGGTATCCATCAGGATGCAGGTCGGCGCGCATTTTTCCTTGGAGCGTTCGATCGCCTGGTCAATGGCGCCGCACAGCTCGCTGATGTTGTTGCCGTCCACGCAGATGGTGTTGAAGCCGAACGCCACGAGCTTGTCTTTCAGCGGTTCCAGTTTCATCACTTCTTCGGTCGGACCGTCGATCATGCAGTGGTTGCGGTCGATGAAGGTGATGCAGTTGGAAAGCTGATAGTGGTTCATCGTCATGAAGGCTTCCCAGTTGGAGCCTTCGCCCAGCTCACCGTCGCCGGTGGCGACATAGGTCAGATAGCTCTTGCCGAGAATACGCGCCGCG
>JAFYDS010000035.1 GCA_017544665.1 Clostridia bacterium
GAACAAGAAGAACGAAGCGAAGGTCAAGGAATTACAGGAGTTCATCGCGCGCTTTTCGGCGAACGCGTCGAAATCCAAGCAGGCGACGAGCCGCAAGAAGCTGCTGGAATCCATCGTGATCGAGGATATGCCCGTCTCGTCGCGCCGCTTCCCGTTTATCGAGTTCAAGCCCGACCGCGAGATCGGCAACGACCTTTTGAAGGTGGAGGGCCTGAGTAAGACCGTCGGCGGACGCAAGGTGCTCGACAACGTGACGTTCACCCTCGCGCCGAACGAAAAGGTCGCGTTTGTGGGGACGGACGCGCTGGCGAAGACGACGTTTTTCAAGATCATCATGGGAGAGCTGGAACCGGACGAGGGCAGCTTCAAATGGGGCGTCACGACGACGCAGGCGTATTTCCCGAGCGACAACGCGTCGTTCTTCGACGGCGTGGAGGACAGCCTGATCGACTGGGTGCGGCGGTACAGCGACCTGCAGTTTGAGACCGATGTGCGCGGCTGGTTGGGCCGGTTGATGTTCAGCGGAGAAGAGGCGACGAAGAAGGCAAAGGTGCTCTCGGGCGGTGAGCGCGTGCGGTGCATGCTCATCAAGATGATGCTGTCCGGGTCGAACGTGCTGATCCTCGACGAGCCGACGAACCACCTCGACCTGGAATCGATCACGTCGCTGAATAACGCGCTGATCAAGTTCAAGGGCGCGATTTTGTTCACGTCGCACGACCACCAGTTTGTGCAGTCGATTGCGGACCGGATCATTGAGTTCCGGCCGGGCGGCGTCTATGACAAGAAAGAGACGTATGACGAATTCCTGGAAAACAACGACCTGCTGATTACGAAATAATCGCTTTCTTTCACTTCCTTTCTTTCTCGCGAAAGAAAGGAAGGCCCCGCGGCGAGCGAAAAAAGAAAAGAGCCATTCCTTTGAGGAGTGGCTTTTCTTTTTATTGCAGCAAAACAACGATTCGTTCCCTGCGGCGTATCGTTCATTCCGTTTCGGTTGAAAACGGGCGGTTGCTGCTGCATAATAAAATCACCTGAAAGGAGGTCTTTCTCATGAAAAAAAGTATATTTCTCTTGTTGACAGCTCTGCTGCTGTTCTCGCTGTGCGCCGGCGCCTATGCGGCGGGCGGGATTGACGTTCTGAAAATCAACCCCTATGGCGAAGACGAAGCGGCGATCGACACCGTGTCGTGGTATGTTTCCTCCGGCAAGTATTTCCTGTTCCTGCCTGCGGATACCGATCTGACGGCGGCGAAGGTCTATTTCACCGCGTCGGGCGACGTTACGGTTGACGGCGCGCCGGTCGTCTCCGGCGACAGCGCCGCTGCGTTTACGGCGGGTACGCATACGCTCTCCTGCGGCGACGCGACCTATCCGCTGACGGTGCTGCAATCGTCCGCGCTGCCTACGGTCTTCATCGAGACGGCGTCGGGCAGTCTGAACTACCTGCTGGCAAACAAGGAAAACAAGGAGCCCGCGACGATCCGCGTGTATGAGAACGGAGAGTTGACGCTGGATAAGGAACTCAAGCAGATCAAGGGCCGCGGCAACTCCACCTGGACGGAGTGCCCGAAGAAACCGTTCAATATCAAGTTCGACAAAAAGACAGCCCTGCTCGGGATGCCGAAGGCGAAGAAGTGGAGCCTGCTTGCCAACTATAAGGACGACAGCGCGATCAAGACGCCCGCCGGTCTGGAACTCGGACGCACGCTCGGTATTCCGTATACCAGCGAATGCCGCAACGCCGATCTATATCTGAACGGAGAATACTACGGCAACTTCTCGGTCTGCGAAAGCGTGGAGGTCGGCGAAAACCGCGTAGAGATCACGGATCTGGAAAAAGCTAACGAAACCGCGAATCCCGGCGTGGAGATCGAAGCGCTGCCGCGGGGCGGGACGGGCGCGAACGGATCGGTCCAGAACCACACCGTGAAGGGCAGCATGAAGTGGGTCAATATCCCGAACAACCCCGCGGATATTTCCGGCGGCTATCTGTTGGAGCTGGACTTCGGCGTCCGCTATAACGAGGAAGTCAGCGGCTTTGTTTCCAACTACGGTCAGTGGGTCGTTGTCAAGTCGCCAGAATACGCCAGCGAGGCAGAGGTGCGGTATATCGCCGCGCTTTATAACGAAGCGGAAGAGGCGTTGCTCAGCAGCAACGGCTACAACAGCCGCGGCAAGTATTACACCGAATACTTCGATATGGAAACGCTGGCGAAGACCTATCTGTTCATCGAGCTGCAAAAGTCGCTCGACACCGCGATTTCGAGCTTCTATTTCTATAAGGACGCCGGGTCCGACCTGCTGGTCGCCGCGCCGGTCTGGGACTTTGACCGCGGCTTCTATACGCCGGAATGGCGCTGCGCGTCCGATATGAGCAGCCCGAACGGCTGGCATTCGAGCTCGTTCTCCTACAGCGGCAGCAACGGCGATCCGTTCGATACGGAGACGTTTTTGTCCCTGTGCTTCCGCCACGAAGACTTCCGTGAGCTTGCTGCGAACACTTGGAAGAGCACTGTCCTCGGCACGGCACCGGCACAGGTCGACGCGCTCTTCTCCGGCCACTATGCGCAGAACGCCGCGTCCCGCCAGATGAATCTGGTTCGTTGGAAGTATGCGAGCGCCGCGTCGCCGCTGACGTCCGCAACGTCCGGCGGAGACAGCTACTTTAGCAAGGTCAGCTCATTTGTGCATAACCGGCTTGCGGTTTTGGACGCTGCGTTCAACAGCGATCTTGCCATGCTGTACTATGACGCCAACGGCGGCAGCCGCCACATCTTCAACCGGGAGATCGTCGCGGTGGGCGGCAAGGTGACCGTGCTGGGCACGCAGGTGCACGACTCCTACATTGCCGCGCCAGCGGGCAAGACGTTCCAAGGCTGGAACACGAAGGCGGACGGTACGGGAAAAACCTATCAGCCCGGCGACAAGATCCAGCTGAACGCCAAGACGACAAAGCTGTATGCGATGTGGGACGCGCCGCAGGGGAATCCGACAAATCCGACGAATCCGTCGCAATCGGACAACAACGACAACGACGATTTTGATTTTCTGCAATGGCTGCGGCATATTTTCAAAGTCATCGGCGACTTCTGGCGCCGCGTGTTCAAGATCAAATAAGCCAAAGAGGATAGAATCGCCGCTTTCTTTCGCTTCCTTTCTTTCTCGCGAAAGAAAGGAAGGCCCCGCGGCGAGCGATAGAAAAAACGCGAACGAGTTTGCACCGTTCGCGTTTTCTTTTTTCTTTTTTGCGCTCGCCGCGCGGGCGTTCCTTTTTCTTGAAAGAAAAAGGAACCAAAAAGAACTTTATGATTCCTTACGGCAAAACAAACCCGATCTTCTTCATCACCTTCTGCAAGGTCCGGTTCGCAACCCGGCTCGCTCGCTCGGCGCCCTGCGCCGCCACTTCCTTGAGATACGCCTTGTCGTTGCTGTAACGCTCGTAACGCTCCCGAATCGGACGCAGCTCTTCGATCACCGCTTCGGCAACCGCCGCCTTGAAATCGCCGTAGCCCTTGCCTGCAAAGTCCGCTTCGATCTGCTCGTTCGTCAGGCCCGTGCAGCACGCGTAAATGGCCATCAGATTGTTGATGCCTTCCTTGCCGTCGGCAAAGCGCACGCTGCCCTCGCTGTCCGTGACAGCGCTCTTGATCTTCTTGCTGATCACGTCGGGCGCGTCGAACACAGAGATGTAGCTCTTCGGGTTCGGATCGCTCTTGCTCATCTTCTTGAGCGGATCCTGCAGCGACATCACCCGCGCGCCCTGCTTGCCGATATACGGCTCGGGTACCGTAAACGTCGGGGAATACAGCGTGTTGAACCGCTGCGCAATGTCCCGCGCGATCTCAAGGTGCTGCTTCTGGTCCGCGCCGACGGGCACAAGGTCCGCCTGGTAAAGCAGAATGTCCGCCGCCATCAGCACCGGATAGGCGAACAGCCCGACGTTGACGTTGTCGGCGTGCGACTGGGATTTATCCTTGAACTGCGTCATGCGCGACATCTCGCCGAACTGCGTGTAGCAGTTGAGGATCCACGCGAGCTGGCTGTGCGCCGGCACCTGGCTCTGGATGAACAGAATGCTTTGGTCCGGGTCGAGCCCGATCGCGAGCAGCAGCGCCAACACATCATTGATCTGCTTGCGGAACTGCGCCGGCTCCTGACGGACCGTGATCGCGTGCAGATCGGCGACGGCGAACGCGCCGTCGAACTCGTCCGCCAGCGTTTTCCAGTTTTTGAGCGCGCCGAGATAGTTGCCCAGCGTCGGAATGCCGGACGGCTGAATACAGCTTAAAATGCGCTTTTTCGGCGCTGCGGTTGTTGCTTCCATAAGGGGTCCCTCTCTTTTCAGGATCAGATTCAAACGACTTTGTTATTATAGCATACCGCGAAAAAAGTATCAAGAGCGAATGCGTATTTTTCGGTTTTGCACAGGGCCGTTTTGGGCTTTTCAACAGGAAAAATGCCCCAATCAAGGGGCGGGTGAAAAAACTTCTCCACATTTTCCACGTGGTTTTCCACGATTTTCAACGGGTCGATGTGCAAAACTATTTTCGAATTGCGCAAAATGAGCGCGTTTATTTGGCGCTTTTACCGTTTCTTCCCATGATCCGGGCGGCGCTATTTCGGATAAAATCGACGGTGCTGCAAAAGCTAACACAGAAAGCAAAAGGAGGTCGTTGTGTGCTATGATCAAAGGGGTCAACCGCCAGGTCGTGGAGGTGCAGGAAACGGACTGCGACTATTTTGAGCGGATCTTGTTTTTTGTCAAACCCGAATACGCGAGCCTGAGCGAGGGAAAGATCCGCGAGCGCGCCAGTCAGATCGCGGGGAAGGCGGGCGCCGCCCCACCGACAAAACTGCGCCGCCGTCGTGTGGTGGATTGTTTGAAAATCGCCGGCGCTCTGGCGGCAGGCTGTCTGCTGACCGTGCTCGCGCTGTCGTTACGGTAGGAAAAACGCGTGGCATTTTTCCTACCGCTAACTGCTAACTGCTGACAGCTAACAGCTTCAAAGCCCCGCCGGGGCTTTTTCAGTTGATCTTGAGGCGGGAGATGTGGAGCCGCGGGTCGTCGACGATAATCAGCCGTTTGATCAGCGTGTAGGTCAGCGCCGTGAAGCGTTCGCGCGGCATGGCGTCCGGATCGTGCAGATAGCGGTTGAGGATCCCATAGAACCCGGCGGACAAAAACGCGTAGAAGTAGTCGTAGCCCTCGCGGTAGGTGGTCTTGTTGTAAGCGGAGAAATACTGGAAAAAGAAGTCGCAGAACATGGTGTTGACCCGCGTCCGGAAGGGCTTGGAATAGGTGGAATCCAGCAGCATCATGGCGACGTCCTTGTGGCGGATGAACAGATCGGGCAAACGGCGCACCGTGGCGGTGACGCACTCCGGAAAGCCGATCGTCTTGAACTCTTCGAGCAGCTCGGTGATCTCACCGATCAGCGTGTTTTCGATGTCCTCCACCAGCGCGTCGATGTCGGCGTAGTGGAAATAGAAGGCGTTGCGGCTCATCTGGGCCTCTTCACAGAGCGCCTTGACGGTGATCTTCGGCAAGGGGGTGGTTTTGGCGAGTGTCGCCAGCGCGGTCTCAAAGCTGCGCTTGGTGCGGCTCACGCAGCGGTAGGTCTTTTTTTCCATACAGGGGCTCCTTTTTTTGTTTGTTTTGTGACAGGCGGCCAAGGCGTGTTTCAAATGGTGCAAATCAGATAAAACTGACCATTGACAATTTATGACAGCCTGTTATAATAAGTACAGTGTATCATATTTCTTACACAATGTCAAACTGGTTTTTCGGAAAAGGAATGATTTTTATGTACGCCGCATACGAAAACTATATTGAGCCGAGAGAGAAATACCTCCCAAAGCCGGAGGGACACGAATCGCTGTATGAGTATTTCCTCGAATGCCATCGCCGGATCTCGAACGATATCGGCGACTACACGGCGTTTGTGACGCCGGTCCTCGACAGTTGGACCGAAACGCCGATGTCCGTTTTGCTGCGGGATATCGAGCTTCTGGCGGCGTATCTGCGCGCGCAGGGCTTGCGGCAGGGCGACGTGGTGACGGCGTTTATGCCGACCTGCGCCCACGCGTTCCCGGTGCTGTTCGCCGCGAACAAGCTCGGCCTGATCGTCAACTTCGTCCATCCGCTGACTCCGCCGGACGCGTTGCTGGCGGCGATGCGGCACACGAAGAGCAAGTTCCTGTTTATCCTCGACGCGATCAGCGGATACTTCGGCGCCGTGATGGCGCAGTATCCCTGCGTGGTCTGCCGCATCTCCGATTACTGCACAGGCAAGGCGCTCGCGTATGCGCAGTATAACGAAACGAACAACGTCAAGATTCCGGACGTGCCGTTCACGTTCTACCGCGACGCGCTGGCGCAGGATCTGCCGGCGGCGGAAACGGTGCGCAACTTCGGCAAAGAGGACGCGGTGTATTTGCAGGGCGGCGGCACGACCGGCAGAAGCAAGACGATTATTCTGTCCTCCTTCGCGTTCAACGCGCTGACCTATAAATATTATCTGATGGATATGGCGCACGATTACAAGCGCGATTACGCGCTTTCGGCGCTGCCGTGCTTCCACGCGTTCGGACTGGGCGGCACGATGCTCTACGCGATCTGCAACGCCTACAAGCCGATCCTGATCTCAAAATTCGACGCCGTGCAGGTCAACGAACTAATCCGGCAGCTGCGCGTGATCGAGATCCTCGGCGTGCCGAAGATGTTCCGGAAAATGATGGAGGCGCCGAACTTCGAAAACGAAGGGCTCAAAAACCTGAAGCTCCTGTTTTCCGGCGGCGATCTGATCAGCGACGCCTTTATCCGGCAGTTTGACGAAACCATTGCAAAGCACGGCTCCACGGCACGGCTGTGCCGCGGCTACGGTCTGACGGAGATGGCCGCCACGGTCACGTCCAGCTGCTGGCAGCACTTCAAAACGGAATCGACCGGCTATCCGCTGCCCGGCGTCGAGGTGCAGATCTGGGACGAAGACTGCAAAGAACTGCCGGCCGGCACGGTCGGCGAGATCGTCCTCGCAGGCGACAACATGATGAACGGGTATCTGTCGGACGAAAACATACACGAGAGCGGTATTTATGTGGACGACGCGGGCAAAAAATGGGTCCGCAGCGGCGATATGGGCTATCTGGACGAGGACGGCTATCTGTTCTTCTCCGGCCGCAAAAAGCGCATTATCATCATCGCCGGCTACAATATCTATCCCGCCACGATCGAAGAGCAGGTCGCGAAACTGCCGTATATCAACGAGGTCTGCGCCGTGCAGGGCTATGACGAAACCGGCAAGCCGCTGGTGAAGCTGTGCGTGTCGCTCAAGGACACGGAAGCGGACAAAGCGGAAGTCATCGCCGCGCTGCGGGCGTACTGCGAATCGCATATCGAAGGCTACGCCTGTCCGCGCAAATACGAGGTGTTCGGTCTGCTGCCGCGCACGAAGATTGAGAAGATCGACTTCGTGAAGCTCTCCGACCCGGCGCCGGTCGATGCATAAACAACAATAACGGAGCGCATTCCGTAGGAAATGCGCTCCGATTCTTTTTCGCAAGATCAGACCAGCGGTCCGTATTTCGTCTGCAGCCGCGTCAGCTGCGTGAGGATCGTCGGCGAGAGGACCCACAAAAACAGCACCGTTGCCGCCGCGTGGATCAGATCCATCGGCAGACCGGTTGCGTAATAGCTGAGCAGAATGGCGCGGTTCAGCGCCTCGCCGCCCCAGAGCAGCGCCGCGGCTGGGTTCATGATTCCGCCGTAGAGGAAGACGGCGCAAAACGCGCCGAACAGGCACAGCGGCAGCCGTTTGCCGGTCAGCAGACCGCAGCGGGCCAGCACACCCGCAAGCGCCCCGGCGGCGCCCATCGCGAACATTTGGAACGGCGTCCACGGTCCCTGGGCGAACAGGAGATTTGACAGCAGCATGGTCACCGCGCCGACCAGAAAGCCGCTTTCCGCGCCGAGCGCCGCCCCGGCAAGGATGACGATCGCCAGCACCGGCTTGAACTGCGGGAGCATGAAGAACGCGGTACGTCCGGCGATCGCAAGCGCGCACAGCGCGGCCAGCACGGCGATCGCGCGGGCGGACGGTCGGCGCCGCTCAAAGCGGATGAAGAAGGGCAGCAGCCCCAGAACGAGCAAAATCAGCGACAGCAGATAATACTGCGTCACGCCGCAGAAGTGCAGCCCCGCAAGCAGCGCGGCGGGCAGCACGCCGAGCAGCCACACAGCCGAAAACACAGTCTGCCCGCGCGGCGCGGTTGTCGTGAGTTTGACGCTGAACGTGTCGGCGCTTCGAAGCAGCAGCACCGCGAGCAGCAGACAGGCGGCAAAACCGCCGCAGACCGCCCACTGTTTGGCGGAAAGAGAGATTCTTGCGCCGGTCTCGAAAAGCATCTGAAAACCGATCGTTTTCGCGGCGAAAAAGCAGCAGACCAGCGCGCCGCAAAGACTCAGAGTACCGAGCGCTTTGCGCAGCCGGCCGGGCTTTCGCGCGGGGGCAGGCGCAGGTGTTTCCGTTGCGGTCGGCTCGGGTTCCTCCGCCGCGGGGAGGGCAGGCTCTTCTGTTCCGAACGCGGCGCAAACATCGCGCACAGTGACGCAGCCGGGAAGCAGGCCGCGGGTGATCCGCGCCGTCGCCGTGGTGTACAGGCGGCTTTCCGTGAAAAAGACGCGTGGTGGCTGCGGCGGACAGACCGCGCCGTCGAACAGCAGCGCACAGCCGTCCGCATAGGCGGCGCAGAACGCAACGTCATGGCTGACGACCACGACGCACATCCCGTCGCGGCAGCATTCCCGCAGCAGCGCGGCGAGCGACGCCTTCTGAACGGCGTCGAGCCCCTTTGTCGGCTCGTCGAGCAACAGAATATCGGGCTGTGTCAGCAGCAGTTTCGCGAGCGCGAGCCGCTGCGCTTCGCCGCCGGACAGGGTCTCCGGATGGCGGTATTCGAAAGGCGAGAGCCGGAACCGGCGCAGCGCCGTCTGATACGCGTCATCGTCCGCGGCGACGGAAAGCAGTTCTTCGCGCACGCTTTCATGCCAGAAGAGATCCTGCGGCTGCTGCGGGAGGAGGGCGACGCTGCCTTCCTTTTGCAGCGTGCCGTGCTGCGGGTCGCGGACGCCGGCAATCAGCTGCAGCAGCGTCGTTTTGCCGCTGCCGTTCGCGCCGAGCAGACAGAGCAGCTCACCCCGGTGCGCTGTCAGCGACAGATCGCGCAGCACGTCCGGCGCGTCCTTTTCGTAGCGGAACGATACTTCTTTCAATTCCAGCGCGGGGTCGCCCGCCGCGTCAGCTGTCGGCGGTTCCGCAGATGAGGGCGTATGAGACAATAAATAGTGTTCTAAAAACGCGCGACCTTCCGCAACGCTGCAGGGTGGGTCGCCCGTGCCGTTGAGTGCCGCCCAGAGACGGGACGCCGCCGGCATCGCGGCAAGAAACGGCGACTGACTTTCGTGCAGTTGCCGGACCGTTTCGCGGGGCGTGCCCTGCGCAGTTAAGACGCCGTCTTCGAGGACGAAGACGCGGTCGCACAGCGGCAGGACGTCTTCGAGCTGGTGTTCGCTGAGCAGGATCGTGGTGCCGAAATCGCGCCGGATCGTCTGCAGCCACCCGAGGAAAACGGTCGCCGCGTGGGGATCGAGCTGCGACGCCGGCTCGTCGAGCAGCAGCAGAGAAGGACGGGTCAGCATGACCGACGCGAGCACAAGCAGCTGCTGTTCGCCGCCGGAAAGACTGTTCACGTCGCGGTGCAGCCAGTCGGTGATGCCGAAATAGGTGGCGGTCTCCGCCACGCGGCGGCGCAGTTCCTCCGGCGGCAGCCCGAGACTTTCTGCGCCGAACGCCAGCTCGTGCAGAACCTTGTCGGAGACCAGTTGTGTTTGCGGATCCTGCGCGACAAAGCCGATGTTTGCGCTCGCTTCGCGCGGGGAGAGGGCGTCGGGCGCTTTGCCGCCGATCAGCAGCGAACCGCTCTGGTCGCCAAGGGGGCGCAGCTGCGGTTTACAAAGGCGCAGCAAGGTGGTTTTGCCGCTGCCGGAACTGCCGCACAAAACGGCGAAGTCGCCCTGTTCGAGGGTCAGCGAAACGCCGCGCAGCGCGAAAGCAGCCGCGTCGGGATATTGAAAGCTCAGGTTTTCGAGGGCAACGTACGCCATTTTGACACCTCCAGTCGCTGTAGGATCACGGGAAAGAAACAAAGCAAACTATAAAGCAGCGCGCAGAAGAGCGCGAGCGGGGTCGCGTCCGCGCTGTGCGGGGCGGGAAAGTATTCGAACCGAAGCAGTCCCGCCGCGTATGCGCCGCAGACTGTGAGCGCTACGCAAAGGAGCACCGGCAGGCAGAGCTTGTCGCGTTCATGCAGCGCGAAGCGGCTGTAGACTGTGCGGCCCGGCAGCCCGTAGCCGCGGCTTCTCATCGCGTCGGAGACGGCGATCGCGTCTGTCAGCGCGGCGCGCAGCCGGGTCTGAAACGCCGTAAACGCGCGGCGCAGCGCTTCTCGTTTTGTCCTCGGCGGACCGAGGAGACAGATCTGCGCGTCGCGGGTGCGCTCCAGCGCGCGGCGAAACGCCGGCAGAAACCGCAGACACAGCCGCAGCAGCAGCGTCAGCGAGGGCGCGGCGCGCGAGAAGAGGTACAGCCCCTTTTCGCTCGTCATCACCGCCGTATAGCAGCGAAACCACAGCAGCACGGAAAGTAGCAGACACGCGCTCATCACGCCGTACAGCAGACTTTCGCCGGTACAGGGATTGCCCCAGGGGAAGTAGAACAGGATATGGACGCCGCGGTGGTTGAACAAAGGGTTCAGCAGCGCGGCGAACGCGCAAAGCGGCAGCGCGCCGCGAAGCACGAACCGCAGCGCTTTGCCGGGGTACAGCACCGCGTGGCAGCAAAGCGCGCCGCAAAGAGAAATCAGCCGAAACAGCGGGTGGTCCAGCAGGAGCGTTCCGCCGACGGCGCACACAAAAAAGAGCAGGCTCACGCCCGGATGTAAGCGGTCCATTGCGCTTGTCCGTTCCATGAGTCTGCTCCTTTCGGTGAGATTAAGAATAGTTGTTGTGGCCGCCGATGTCGCCGCCGAGATTGCAGGTGTAGCGCCACGCGATCACGTCGCCGTTTTGCAGCTTGTAGTCGGCGCATCCGTAGTTCGGGAACACGCCGTTGACGCTGTACATCCAGCCGGAGGCGGGGCCGCCGTCGAATTCATAGAGGTTGCCTATGCCCTCGATATAGGCGGTCTGATACAGCGGCGCGATGGAAAACTCCATCTGCAGCCCGTTTTGGCGGCAGGTGCGCTTGAGCACGTCGAAGACGCTTTCGCCCGCCGTGAACGTGACGCTGCGGGACGACAGCAGAACGCCGTTTTGCGGCACGAGCGCGCGCTTGCTTTCGTCGAGTTCGTCGAGATGATTCAGCAGCGTTTTGCAGTCGATCGCCAGCGTACAGGTCAGTGTCTGCGGCTGCGTCGTGGTTGGCGCGGTCGTGGCTTTCGTCGTCGGTGCGGCAGTCGTCGTCGCGGGATGCGTCGTGGCGCGGGCGGTGGTCGCCGCCGTGGTTGCCGCGGGGTGGGTCGTTGTGGGGGGCGCAGCCTTAGTTGTGGTTTGCTTTGTCGTTGCCGCCGTCGTTGTAGCTGGAGCGGCGGTCGTGGTCGTCTGCGCTGCCGTTGTCGTCGGTGCGGCAGTCGTTGTTGGGACCGTCGTCTCTGTGGTTGTCGGCGCAGTTGTCGTGATTTCCGCTGCCGCGGTCGAGGAAACGGCCTCCGTACCTGCGGCAGTTGTGGAAATCGTCGTTGCCGCTTCGGTCGTCGATACCGGCGGCGTTTCTGTCTGTCCGCAGGCGCAAAGCAGCAGGCAAAGTGCCGCGCAGAGCAGCAAAAACAGTTTACGCGGCATGGCGCACCTCCCGTTTTTTCAGCAGAGACAGCACAGCGCACGCCAGAAGCAGCGTCAGCGCGGCAGGCAGTACGAACGAGACTTCACCGGTGTGCGGCGTCGCTTCTTTCCGCGCGGCGGTCGTTGCGGGCGCGGCGGTGGTTGTCGGCTTCGCCGTGGTCGGTTCCGCCGCCGGTTTTGTCGTTGTTATTTCAGTGACTGCTTCGGTGGTCGTCGGCGTGGCCTTTGTCGTCACGGGAGCAGTCGGTGTTTCTGCTGCCGCTTCGGTCGGCACAGTCGGCTCCGTTGGCGGCTCCGTCGTCGGTTCTTCCATCGGTTCTTCCGCTGCGGGCGTGACGTCCGTGCAGTCGAACAGGAAGGGCTGCCCCTTCAACAGGCGGTCATAGGCAAGCAGGGCGTAGGTCGCCTGCTCGCTCGCCTGGACGCTCCATTTCTGGCTGTCCTGCGTGTGGACAAAGGCGCGCGCTTCGGGCTGCCACGCGTTCAGCAGACAGTCGATCGGCGTGACGCCGTTCTTCTGCAGCCGCGCGTCCGCGGCGGGGTCGATACCCCAGGCGCAGCAGGCCAGCACGACCTGCGCCGCGCTTTCGGTGTTTTCCGCGCCGATGGTGGCAAAGTTGCCGTTCTCTTTTTGGGCGGCGGACAGCAGCGCAAAGCCGCGGTCACCGACGGCGGCGACCGCCGGGTCGTCCCGGTAGGGCGCGAGCCCCTGCAGCACGATGGCGGTGATGTCCACGTCGCTGACGTCGCCCCAGATCGACCAGCCGCCGTCGTCAAACTGCGACTGTACCAGATAATCGACGCACTGGGTGCGGATCGTGGGGTCGGCAGTCTCATAGCCGCCGCTGTTCAGCGCGAGCAGGGCGTAGGCGACGGCGTTGTAGCTTTGCTTCTTGATCCAGCTGAAATCCTCGTACGGGCGCAGCAAATCCCAGCCCCCGACGTCATGCGGATCTTTGCCGAGGGCAGTCAGCGCCAGTATGGTGCGCGCGTTGTCGGTCGATTTCAGGTCGTGCAGCGCGCCGTCCTGCCGGACGGTTTTCGCCGCGAGCTCCTGTACGGACGCCTCCACCCGCGTGTAATACGCCGCGACGGCGGGGGTGTTCGCGTTCCAACGGCCGCTGCGCGCGAGGGTGAACACGGTCCAGTCGCCGCCGATCGACGTCGGCTGCAGCGTTGTGTTCTCTTCGGCGAGCCGGTCCAAAGAAGCCTGCAGCACCGATTCATAAGCGAGCGGCGCCGCCGCCAGCGCCGCCGCGGGCAGAGAAAGCCCGCAAAGCAGCGTCAGCAGCAGCGCGAAGATGCGTCGTTTCATCAGCCGATCTTGAACAGGTTCTTGAAGAAGGCGAGGATGCTGTTGAAGAACGCGACAATGCGATCCCAGAAGGAGGCCGCGGTCTCTTCGGGCACGTTCAGCGCGGGGATCGTGGCGTCAACGTCCGCCTGCGTGGCGTCCAGCTTTTCGAGCACGGGCTTCGCCTGCTTCTTCGTGGCATTGTTGGTGCTTTCGGCATAGGCGATCATCGCCTTGTCCTTATTCGCGTGCGCATAGTACGGCGCGCTGCCGTCCCAGCCGGTGTAGCCGAGGATGCGGTTCATATCCAGACCCTTGACGTCGCCTTCATCGGGCGTACTGAGCGCAAATTGCATACGGATGACATAGGTGCTGCCGTAGCTGTTCTGGGTCGTGGCGCTTTTCAGGACGTTATCGCAAAGCGCGTCCCAGGGCATCTCGTCGTTGAGCGTGTACATCCAGCCGGCCCACGCCGCATAGTCGCCGCCGCCGAGGTCTTTGTCAGTGTTCTTGACGTAGTTGTCGTTCGACGGACCGCCGTTTGCGGTGACAACGGCCGGGAAGTTGACCTTGCCGTCGTCGATGTTGCGAACGATGTTGATAGAACCGCCGTTCGTCCATGTACCGCCGTCATACAGCACGGCAGACAGACTGTTGTCATTGAGCATCGCGAGCACTGCCATACCGGCGGTCAGCGTATCCTCGGTATAGGGACCGAAGCCGTCTTTCGCGATCAGGTCGTTGATCTGAGAGACCGTGTATTCGGTCGGTTCCACAAAGTAGCCCTTGCCGAGGGTGAAGCCTTCGAGCGAGACGACGACCTTCATGGCGTCGCCCGCGGCAAAGCCATGAAGCGGTACCGCCGTGCAAAGCAGCAGGCAGACAAGCAGGATGGATACGAGTTTTTTCATTACAATCTCTCCCTTGAGAAAAGTATTAGCTAAAAAGCGCGCAGCCAAACGCAAACAATTTGCGTTTCGGTTGCACGCTTCACGCCCAATCATGAACCCCAAAAAGACCACGGCAGGTGCCTGACTGATGAACAAACGTATAGAAACGCCATTGCGGGTGTTTGTTCAAACACAGGAATGGCGGTTGCTCCGGATTTGAACCGGATTCCCTCAGCGGCTTTCTGCCGCTCCTTACTCAGCTCACAACTTTTCAAACCGTGTCTTTGCTATTCGGTTGTGTATAGCTTACCACAAACAGGGAAAAAAGTCAAGGGGAGGGAAGGGGGAATAAGGGGTTGAGGGACAAGGGACTATGGACTATGGGCCAGGGAATGGAAAGGGAGATCTCTGACCACTAAAAAAGACTCCCGCGCCGCGGGAGTCTTTTTTTCAGTTCAGTTTGCCGTAGAGCGAGACACCTTCGGCACCGGCGTCGGTCTTCGGCGCGCGGGTCGGCGCGCTGACTGTCTGGCTGCCGCCGCGGTTGCCGCCGCGACCGCCTCTGCCGCCGCGACCGCTGTTTCTGCCGCGGTTGCCGCCGTTTCTGCCGCCGCCCGGATGGGTCGGTTTGACGCCTTCGGCGAGGGTGATCACCACGCGGCGGTCGTCGTCGTTGCCGACGGAGTGCGAGGTGACGCCTTCGATTTCCTGGATCGTCGTGTGGATGATCCGGCGCTCATAGGGGTTCATCGGCTCGAACGTAAAGTTGCGGCCGTATTTGAGCACGCGGTCGGCGTTCTTCTTCGCGAGTGAGGCGAGCGTGCTCTTTCTCTTTTCGCGGTAGTTGCCGACATTGATCGAGATGCGGGAATACTCTCCCTCGGTCTTTTGCTTGTTGGCGACCAGTCTGGTCAGATACTGGATCGCGTCCAGCGTTTCGCCGCGGCGGCCGATCACGATCCCGTAATCTTCCCCGCAGTCCAGTTCGAGCAGCACTTCGTTGTCCGCGTGGACAAACGCCTTCAGCGAAGGCTCCCGGACGCCCATCAGCTTCACCATTTCCAGCAGATAGGCTGCGCCGGCTTTCACGCCGGGCTTCGCGTCGATCGCGATCTCGGTCTTCGGAGCGGCTTCCTCCTGCTGCGGCGCGGGCTGCTGCTTCTTTGCAGCTTTCGGCTGCTGCGGCTGCTGTGCCGCCTTCTGCGGCGCGGGCTGCTGCTTTTGCGGCTTCGGCTGCTGCTTCTTCACCGGCGCGTCCGGCGTTTCGTAATAAGCGCGGGCTTCGGCTTTCTTCTTGAACAGGCCGAGCAGACCCTTCGACGGATGGGAGATCAACTCCGCGTGCACGTCGGCGTCCGCCGGGGCGTTCAACGCTTCTCTGGCGTTTTTCAGCGCCTCTTCGATCGTCGCGCCCTGCGCTTTTGCTTCATGAATCATTTGATATCACCACCGTATCATACGTTTGTTGTCTGTTGTTATGTCGGATCACCTTGCGCCGCGTCGGCAGAGAGTTGTTTCTTCGTCTGCTCGTAGGAGCGGCGGTAGATCGTCTCGTCGACCATCATGCGGGCAATGGTCTTTCTCGGCGCGTAGATGTGGCCGAGGAGCAGGGTCTGGAAGAACGCGAAGATATTGGAGAGGATCCAGTACATACCCATTGCGGCGGGGAACTGGAACGTGAACCAGAGAGACATAAGCGGCATGGTGAGCATCATGCAGCCCATCATCTGGGCGTTTTCCATATTGGGGTTGTTTTTCTTCTGGCGCATCTGGGTCAGAACGCTCGTCATCATGCTCGTCAGGAAAGACAAAAGAGGTATGAGAAGTAAAATCTTTGCCTGCGTCGTCGAGGAGGAGAGGTTCTTCAGCGTAGCGATGTCGGGGACTGCGCCGAGGTCGATCCCGAAGACGGTGAAATCGAAATCACGGATCTTCTGGATCTCCGCCGGAAATTTCGCGGCGGTTTCCGGAATCTTGACCACGAGCTTGTCGATGTTGGAGATCAGCGACGTTTCGATATAGGCGAGACCGCGCGACGAGAGATTGAGACTCGTTTTGGCGACGTTCGTCAGCGCCGTGAGCAGCTCGTCCGGAATCTGCAGCACATATTTGAGCGGCTCGCGCACCACGCCGTACAGACCCCAGAGGATGGGGAGCTGGAACAGCAGCGGCATGCAGGAGCCGGCCATGGCGCTGTAGCCTTCGCGCTGATAGAGTTCGTTGGTCTCTTCCTGGATCTTCTGGTTGCGTTCCTGCGGCGCGTAATCCTGATACTTTTCACGGATCCGCTTGATTTTGGGCTGCATCCGCACCTGTGTGGCGGAGCTCTTTTGCTGCTTGATATTGGTCGGCATGATAATCAGCCGGAAGAACAGGGTGAAGATCAGCAGCGCAAGCCCGTAGTTGTTGATAAAGGAATACAGAATACGGAACAGGAACCCGAAGATCGAGTAAAAAAATGCGAACATGCGTTACCTCCGTAAAGAATTGGCGGTTGAATGTTGAATGCCGCGTGCCGGAATAAGGGACGGGTTCATCGCTTTTCTCTCTTCGGCGGAACGGGATCATACCCGCCCGGAGAAAGCGGATTGCACCGAAGCAATCGCCAGATCGCCAGAAGACCGCCGCGCAGGGCGCCGTGCGTCTCAATGGCTTCGATCGCGTAGCGCGAACAGGTCGGATAGTAGCGGCACAAAGGCGGCAGATGGTGCGAGATGTGTTCGCGGTAAAAGTGAAGCAAAGAGAGCATCACCCGTTTCATGCGATCACCCCCAGCGTCTGCAGCGCGTCTTCCATCGCGGCGCGTACGACCGGCTCTTTGACACGAGTCGTCTTTGTCCGGGCGACAAAAACGAGGTCCCAGCCGGCAAGATCATGCGCGCACAGCGTGTTTTGCAGCGCGGCGCGGATCACCCGGCGGGCGCGGTTCCGTTGGACGGCGCCGCCGATCTTTTTGCCGGTCGTGATGCCGACGCGGCAAAGCCCGAGACGGTTCTTCATGCAATAGACGACCAGCGTGGGTTTCGCGCAGGACTTGCCCTTGTGATACAGCCGCAGAAAATCCTTGTTCAGATTCAGCGAAACAAAAGACGGCATAGCATCAACCCTCAACGCAAAATGATATGCAGCGGCGGATCAATAGGTCAGTCTTTTTCTGCCCTTCGCGCGTCTGCGGGAAAGAACCTTGCGGCCGTTTCTCGTTGCCATTCTTTTGCGGAAGCCGTGTTCCATTTTTCTGTGACGTTTTTTCGGTTGATACGTTCTTTTCATTGCGATATACCTCCTTTGTTGTATATTGGTCTTGAACGAAACCGCGCCGAAGACTGCGGTTTGTTGTCTTGTTTGAAGGCATAACTTCTCAGTTTACACCTTGCATTTTGACATTATATCGCAAAAGAGCGGGTTCTGTCAACCGATTTGAGAGATTTTATTACTATAATAAGGAGAATAAGTGAAGAAAACAGGCTTCTTTCTTGACTTGTACGCTGTAGCGTGCTAAAATGAAAGCCGGAATGACCGGAAAGGAGCGAGTCTATGGGAGAGAAGATCAAAAAAGCCATCGGCGTCAAGGGCGATTTCAAAACCGCCATCGTGCCGATGATCAACTACAGCTACGCCAATATGTTCATGGGCGGCGCGGGCTACATCATCAGCATGTATTTCACCATCTTTTTGACCGACGTGGTCAACCTGCCGCTCAAGAGCGCCAGCCTGGTGGTCATGTTCGCCACGCTCTGGGACGCCGTGACCGACCCCGCGATGGGCATCATCACCGACCGCACGCGCAGCAAGTCCGGTAAGCACCGGCGCTATCTGCTGTGGGGCATTCCGGTACTGATGGTCGCCTACGGGCTGCTGTGGAACAGCTACGGGCTGAACGGGTCCGTGTCGCCGGCGCGGACCATGCTGTATTACACCCTGGTCTATATGCTTTACAAGACGGCTTACACCATCATTGCCGTGCCGCACACGGCGATGCTGCCGGAGCTTGCGCCCGCTTACGATCTGCGCACGCAGTACAACTCCATGGGCTATCTCTTCAACTCCGCCGGCATGGTGCCGTCGTTCCTGTTTGCCGTGGCGATCTTGATGCTCTTCGGCTCCAACAACAACATCACCAGCGCGTCGCGACCGCCGTTCCTGGTCATCGGTCTGGTACTCTCGGTCTTCTACGGCGTCGCGGTCTTCCTGACATGGTACAAGACGTGGGAGCCGTCCTCGCTCGACAACAAGCTGGAGCCCTTCGACCTGCACTATGTGCTGCATGAATACGCGCTCGTGTTCAAGAACAAGGCGTTCCGCCAGTACTTCTTCATGAGCCTCGCCTATATGTTCGCCACCGGCTTTTACGGGACCTCCAAGGTCTATTACATCAAGTATCTCGCGAACCAGTACAGCTCCTACGCGCTGTTCAACGCGGTGGCGGGCGTGGCGGAGGCGAGCGCCTTTCCGCTCAACTACGCGCTGACGATGAAGTACGGCAAAAAGCGCTGCGGCGACATCGTGACGCCGCTGATGGTGGCGGGCCTCGCCATCGGTCTGTTCATGCAGACAAGCCGCAGCGGCGACGGGCTGCGCTTCCTCTGGCTGGCGCTGATGATGGTGAGCATGATCCTCTACCCCTTCGGCATGAGCGGTCTCGGTTTTGTTTCGACCAATATCTTCCCGGATCTCACCGACGTGGACGAAGTGATCACCGGCCGCCGCCGCGAAGGCGTGATCGCGACGTTCAGCACGCTGATCAAAAAGAGCATCAGCGGCGTGATGGCGGCGCTCGTCGGCTTTATCCTGCAGGGCTTCGGTCTTGTGACCGGCGACACGGTCGCGCAGTATGAAAAAGAGACCGGCAGTCTCTTTGCCCAGTCCGCCAACGCTGTTTGGGGCATCCGCCTTTGCGTGGCGATCATACCGATCGTCGCCGCGCTGATCTCGCTGTTCCTGCTGCGCCGCTTCCGCATGACGAAGGCGGACCACACGATGATCCGCGCCGCGATCGCGACGAAGCATAAATACGGCAGCGTCACGCTGACGGACGAAGAAATAGAGAGCATCGAAGCGATCAGCGGACAGAAGTTCGAAAACACCTGGCTCGGCAAAGACAACGACACAGGCGAAGCGCATCCGCTGACGCAGAACGAAGAGGGAGACTACGAAATACTGCTTGAAAAAGAGCGCGAAAAAGAACGGCTGCACGAACAGGCGATGGAGGAGGAAACGAACGCATGACGATCGATATCAACAAAAAAGCCCCGGACAAGCCGGAGAAAAACTTCAAGAACGATTTCAAAAAATTCTGCTTTTATTTCGTCCAGTGGACGTGGGGACTGCCGGTCAATCTGGTCGGCGGAATCGTCTTTCTGATCTGCACGAAGATCCTTCACCGCCGCTATCAGCGGTTCGGCTACGCGTTTATCACCTATCTGCCGTGGAACCAGGGAGGACTGTCGCTGGGCCTGTTCATCTTTATGCGCGACCAGCACCCGAACAAGAAGTGGACCTATAACACCCGGATCCACGAATACGGCCATACCTGGCAGTGCCTGGTGCTCGGGCCGCTGTATTACCTCGTCGTTGCGATTCCGTCCGCATTCTGGTGCAACGTGATGGGCGGCTGGCGGAAGAAGCACAACGTCTCCTACTATAAGCTCTATTGCGAAGCGTGGGCGAACGCCTGGGGACAGAGATTCACAGGTATGGAAATGGTTCAGGAAAAGTAATCACTGGCAAAAAAGGAAATAAAGAACCCCGCAGGACACGCAGAATCGTGTCCTGCGTTTCTTTTCCAAAGGGTAACCGAACTGTAAACTTTTTGTGCCCGAACTGGACTTTCATGCGGGGAAATGGTATAATCGCGGCGTACGGCATCCTATACTGAAACAGCCCCGGACGCCGCTCCGGAACTTTGCAAAGGAGAACGCTTATGTGTGGAATCGTCGGATACGCCGGTAAAAACCGCGCGGTCCCGTATTTGCTGGAAGGACTGGAAAAACTCGAATACCGCGGCTATGACTCCGCGGGCGTCGCCGTCGCGGAGGGCAACACCCTGCGCGTGACCAAGACGAGAGGGCGCATCAGCAATCTCGCCTCTCTGATCGCCGCGGAGCACCAGAGCCCCGCCACGGTCGGCATCGGCCACACCCGCTGGGCGACCCACGGCAAGCCGAACGACGTCAACGCCCACCCGCATCAGAGCCAGAGCGGGCGCTTCTGCGTCGTGCATAACGGCATCATCGAAAACTATCTGCAGCTCAAAGCACAGCTGCAAAGCGAGGGCTATGTCTTTGTGTCGGAGACCGACACCGAGGTGATCGCCCATCTGCTCGACAAGACCTGGGACGGCGACTTCGTGTCCACCGTCCGCAAGACCGCGGCTCTGCTCGAGGGCGCCTACGCGATCTGCGTGCTGTGCAGCGACTGCCCCGATCAGATCGTCTGCACCCGCTGGGGCAGCCCGCTCGTGCTCGGTGTCTGCGGCGAGGGGACGTTCATCGGCTCAGATGTGACGGCGATTTTGCGCCACACGAACGAGATCTATTACCTCGACGGCCACGAAACGGCGCTCGTCGACGCCAAGGGCGCAATCTTCTTCGATAAAGACGGCGCCGCAATCGAAAAACAGCCGAAGACCATCGAATGGAACCTTTCTGCCGCGCAGAAGGGCGGCTACGAGCACTTCATGCTCAAGGAGATCATGGAACAGCCGCGCGCGATCGCCGATACGGTCTCGCCGCGGATCACCGCCGATAAAACGATCGCGTTCGAGGATTTCCACCTGTCGGACGACGAGATCCGGCGGCTGCGCCGCGTGACGATCGTCGCCTGCGGCTCGGCGTATCACGCCGGCGCCGTCGGCAAATACGTGATCGAAAAGCTTGCGCGTCTGCCGGTCGAAATCGATATTGCGTCGGAATTCCGCTACCGCGCCCCGGTGCTGGACCCCGACACGCTCGTGATTGTCATCAGCCAGAGCGGGGAGACCGCCGACACGCTGGCGGCGCTGCGGCTCGCGAACGAACAGGGCTGCAAAACGCTCTGTATCGTCAACGTCGTCTCCTCCTCGATCGCCAATGAGGGCGGCAGCGTGATCTATACCCACGCCGGACCGGAGATCGCCGTCGCGACGACGAAGGCGTACGCGGCGCAGGTGGCGGTGCTGTATCTGCTCGCGGGCTATCTCGCCGACAAGCGGGGGCTGCTAAATAAAGCGCAGCTCGCATCCTACACGGACGATCTGCTGGCGCTGCCGGATCTGATCCAAAAGACGCTCGACGACTGCAACGCGCAGATCAAAGCGTTCGCGCAGATGTTCATCCCGCTCGAGCACGCCTATTTCATCGGGCGCAACCTCGACTACGCCTGCGCGATGGAAGCCTCGCTGAAGCTCAAGGAGATCAGCTATATCCACTCCGAGGCCTACGCTGCCGGCGAACTCAAGCACGGCACGATCTCCCTGATCGAAAAGGGGACGCTCGTCGTGGCGCTCGCCGCCTACAGCGACGTGTTCCAAAAGACGATGAGCAACATCAAGGAAGTCAAGGCGCGCGGCGCGCGGGTGCTCGCCGTTTCGACCGAGCGCCACATGGACGCGATGGGAGAGGTGGATTACAAGGTTTTGATCCCCGACGCGAACCCGCTGTTTTCCGTCTCGCTCGAGGTGGTGCCGATGCAGCTGCTCGGCTACTACACCGCCCGCGCCCGCGGCTGCGATATCGACAAGCCGCGCAATCTCGCAAAATCGGTGACCGTGGAGTGAGTGCACCGTGCACAGTGCACAGAAGCGGGGGCCTCTGTGCGGCCGCCGTATTTCCGCGCGAACAGGTTAAAGAAAAAAGCAGACCGCACAGGTCTGCTTTTTTGCTGTCGAGATTGTTACGAGCCGAGCAAAAGATCGGCGCACACTCCGTAATGATCGGAAAGATACATCCCCGACACGGTGTTGTCGATGATCTTGTAGCGCAAAACGGGCGTGCCCTTCGTCACGAAGATGAAATCGATCGGCTTTTCTTTCGCGATCAGGCGGCCGTAGTTGTGGAAGGTCTTGCCGCTGTCGGTTTCGGCGGCGGTCATCTTTGTGTCGTCCAGCGCGGCGGCCACGACCTTGTATGCCTTCGCTCCCTCCTCGGTGTTGAAGTCGCCGGTGCAGACGACGGGACCGAACGCTTCGAGCGCTTCAATCTGCCGCACCAGTACTTCCGCCTGCTTTTCGCGGGTATATTCCAGTAAATGGTCAAGGTGCGTGTTGAGATGGGTATAGACTTTACCCGTTTCGTTGCTCTGCAGAGTCGCCCAGGTGCAGATGCGCGGATAGGAGGAGTAAAAGCTCTTGCTGCCGGGCTTGTCGGGCGTTTCGCTCAGCCAGAGCGTGCCGGAATCGAGCAGGGTATAGGCGGTCTTGTCGTAATAGACGGCGCTGTATTCGGTATTGCGCGCGTCGTTTCTCGGCTCGCCGACGCTGGCGTAGCGGTCGCCGAGCGCGGCGTCGAGCAGGTCGAGCCACTGCTTTGTCGCCTCCTGTACGCCGAAGGAATCGGGCGCGTAGGCTTTGATCGCTTCCGAGACGAACGCGGCGCGGTTTTTGACGGTACCGTAGATGTCGTCCTTGCAGCGCACGTTGAACGAGATCACGCGCACCGTGTTTTCGGCGCGCGGCGGGACGTCGGTCACCTCGATCGCTTCCGGTGTGAACAGAGACAGGCTCATCAAAACGGCGAGCACCAGCGCGGTCAGGTGCGCGAGCCGTTCTTTGTAAAACATACGGATCTGTTCCATTTTGAAGCCCCCTTTGCGTTCCAGTTTACGCGTTTTTCGCCGGAAAGTCAAGATTTATCCTTTTTCATTGACTTTCCCGTCGGAATGGGCTACAATACAAACAGTTTAAGAAAGCAGGTGACCCCTATGCAAACCTTCATGAACAACGACTTTTTGCTGACGACCGAAACGGCGAAACGGCTGTTCCATGAGATCGCGGAACAACAGCCGATCTTCGACTGGCACTGCCATCTCAGCGCAAAGGAAATCTTTGAAAACAAACCCGCCAACGATCTCTACGAACTCTGGCTGACAGGCGACCACTACAAGTGGCGCGCGATGCGCTGCGCCGGGGTGCCCGAAAATCTGATCACCGGCGACAGCGACCCGTTCGACAAGTTCTGTGCCTTCGCCATGACGCTCTCGCTCGCGATCGGCAACCCGCTGGTCCACTGGAGCCACCTCGAGCTGCAGCGCTATTTCGGGATCACGACGCCGCTTTCTCCCGCCACGGCGAAGGAGATCTGGGACGAGACAAAGCGCGTGATTGCGGAGGGCGACTTCCACCCGCAGTCGCTGATCCGGCGCTCGAACGTCTTTGCGCTCTGCACGACCGACGACCCGGCGGACTCGCTCGAATGGCATCAGAAGATCAAGGACAGCGACTTCGAGATCCCCGTGCTGCCCGCGTTCCGCCCGGATAAGGCGATCGCGATCGAAAACCCGGGCTTCGCGGCGTGGATTGCCGCGCTGTCAAAGGCGGCGGATATGCCCGTCGCGTCTCTCGCCGACCTCAAGGAGGCGCTGCGCGCCCGGCTCGACTTCTTCCTGTCGATGGGCTGCGTCGCGTCCGACCAGTCGGTCGCGGCGGTGGTCTACGCTCCCGCGGACGACGATTGCATCGACGCGATCTTCCAAAAGGCGCTGCGCGGAGAGACCTTGACGCAGGGCGAGATCGACGCCTACCACTTCGCGCTGCTTGTCTTCCTCGGCAAGCTCTACGCCGAAAAGAAGCTCGCGATGGAGCTGCACCTCGGCGCCATGCGCAACAACAACGCGAGGATGTTCCGCGCGCTCGGCCCCGATACGGGCTTCGATTCGATCGACGACCCGCGGCAGGCGCAGGGGCTTTCCCGTCTGCTCGATACGCTCGACAAAGACGGCGGTCTGCCGAAAACGATCCTCTTCAACCTCAACCCGCAGGACAACGCCGTCCTCGGCAGCATGTGCGGCAACTTCCAGTCGGACGAAGCGCAGGGAAAGGTCCAGTTCGGTTCGGCGTGGTGGTTCAACGACCACATCGACGGGATGCGCGCCCAGCTGCGCGCCCTCGGCAACCTCGGCGTGCTCGGTTGCTTCGTCGGGATGGTGACCGATTCGCGGTCGTTCCTGTCCTATCCGCGGCACGAATACTTCCGCCGGATCCTATGCGGTCTGGTCGGCAAATGGGTGGAGCAGGGGCTCTTCCCCGCGGACGACGCGGCGCTCGAAACGATCATCAAGGGCGTTTCGTTTGAAAACGCGAAACGGTATTTTCTCGGATGAAAACGGATATCTATACAGTAGAACAGATCGCGCCCGATACCTGGCGGATCGATGAATGCGGGCGCGACAACTGCTATCTTCTGTGCGGCAGCGAACGCGCGCTGCTGATCGACTGCTCAATCGGGACGGGCGACCTCGCGTCGCTGGTGCGCAGCCTGACAAATCTGCCGCTGACTGTCGCGGTGACCCATGCGCACGGCGACCACGCCGGCGGCGGACACCAGTTCGGCGAGATCCTTGTGCCGGCGGCGGAAACCGGACGCCTTTGGCGCGGGCAGAATCTGCGCGTCTTCCGGCGCAAACTGCTGTCGAACCGAATGAAGAAACAGGGAATCCGGAAACGGAATGTCCGCGGCGATATCCGCGAAACGATATGGACGCCGTTCGAAGAAGGCGCGACGTTCGACCTCGGCGGCCGGACGGTACGGACCGTTCCGGTGCCGGCGCATACGGTCGGCAGCACGGTCTTTTTCGACGACGAAAACAAGCTGGCCTTTTTGGGAGATAGCGTGTGTCCGGTGCTGCCGATGCACACCTTCTGCGCGCTGCCGCTCGCGGCGTTTCCGCCGATCGGCGACCGGCTTTATGAGATGACTGCGGGCTATACGCTCTGGTGCGGCCACGGCGACGGCCGCCTGGACCGCGACCTGATATGCCGCCAGACGGCATGGGTGCGGGAAATCCTCGAAAAGAACCCCGCAAACGCCGAACGGCAAACGGCGGCGTATTATCCTGCGTTCGACAAAACCGGCTGCGTGGGCTACAACCCGGGGAATCTTTACGAGACAGAAGAACCGTTCGACTGGCGGTGGGAAGCGCGGCGCTTTCTGCGCGGCTGAACCGTTCCTTTATAAATAAGCGACAGCCCCGCTGGAAAACCGACGGGCTGCGTGAGGCTTGACCCGATAAATCTATATGAGACAAACAGACGGAAAGGATGGTTGCAGGAAACATGGAATTCAATCCGGAACGACTGATGAAAAAAGAGCAGGTGCTCGAAAACATGCACCGCATGAACGGCTTCGGCCCGCGTCTGACGGGCAGCGGCGGCCAGCGCGATTTTGTTTCGTTTTTGAAACAGCAGTCGCAGGACATGGGCTATCAGGTTTACAGCGACCTGTATTCCTTTGACCGCTGGAAGGAGCTGCGCAGCTCTATCACGATCCACCATATCAACAGCGATGAAACTGTCGAGGTTTCCAGCGCGTGGCCGTATTCCGGCGAGACGGGCCCGCTCGGCGTGACGGGAGAAGTGGTCGAGGTGGTCGGCAAGCACGTCAATTACCTCCACGCCCGCGGCAAGATCGCCCTCGTGACGGTCAGCGACCTCGGCAAGATCCCCAGCGGCATCGCGTTCAACCAGCGGAACGCCTACCCCGGCGGAACGAACATCCCCGCGTTCTATAAAGGCCCCGTGGCGACGTCGTTCGTCAACGTCCCGTTTTTGCAGGTGGCAAAGGCGGCGGGCGTCAAAGCCGTGATCTGCATCTGGAAGGGCATGAGCCGCGGCATGGTCAAGGGCCAGTACCTCCCGTTTATTCAGGAATATCAGGGGATACCGGCGCTTTGGGTCTGCGAAGAAGAGGGAGAAAAGCTGCGCGAAGCGGCGCGCAACAAGGATAAGGTCACCCTCGTGCTCGAAGCAAAAAAAGAAAAGAACGCTGCCTCGGAATCGTTCTACTGTGTCAAGCGAGGGAATAATCCGACCGAGGCGATTATCGTCAATACCCACACCGACGGGGTCAACTGCGTCGAGGAAAACGGACCGATCGCCCTGCTCGCGATGATGGATTACCTCAAGGACGTTGAGCTCGAGCGCAGCGTGATCTTCGTCTTCGTGACGGGTCACTTCCGGCTGCCGGCGTTCAAACAGAACGACATTCAGGCGACGAGCAAATGGCTCAAGAACCACCGCGATATGTGGGACGGCAGGGGCGGCCATATCAAGGCGGTCGCCGGCGTGGCGGTGGAGCATCTCGGCTGCCGCGAATGGAAGGACGTCGAAAAGACATACTGCGAGACGAACCCAATCGACATCGAGATCGTCTATACCGGCAACCGCACGCTGGACGAGATCTACTACAAGGCGCTCGAAGGCCGCACGCTGGTGCGCACGGTGACGCTGCGCGGCCACAACATTCTCCATTTCGGCGAAGGCCAGCCGCTGATGAACGTCGGCATTCCGCAGATCGCGCTGGTCACCGCACCGGACTACCTGACCGCCGTTGCGGACGACCACCAGATGGACAAATTCAGCATCGACCTGATGTACGAGCAGATACAGACCTTTGTCAAGATCGTTTTGCTGCTTGACGAGACCGACACCAAGACTCTCGGCAAGCCCGATCCGTACACCTTTGTGCTCGGCTCGGTCGGCAAGCATTGACGGTCGAAACGGCGAAGTCCCCGCCGATCGCGCCGTGCAGGACCCGGCTGTTTCCGCGCCCTATATACGAACCAAAAGCCGTCCTTCCGGGCGGCTTTGCTGTTTGACAAGTGACGACTTTTCTCTTTACAGAATGGAAAGAATATGGTATAATACTAAGTTAGAAAACCATCGTCCGCTCCGGCGGATGATACGGCGCAAATACCACGGCAAAAGGAGAATCTGCGATGGGTAAAAAAATAGTGGTTGCCGGCGCGGGACACGGCGGTCTGATCGCCGCGGCGAAGCTGGCGCAGGCGGGCTACGACGTAACGGTATATGAACGCAAGATCAAAAGCGACCTCGGCTACGACTGGGAGGACGCGATCAATCTGCATATCTTTGCGGAATGCGGACTGGAGACGCCGGATCCCGAAAAGATCGATTTCAACGGCGACATGAAATACTATAACCCGAACCTCAAGGCGCCTTTGGTGGTGCCGTCCAACGGCAAGGGCTCCGCGATGTTTGAGCGCAAGAAGCTCTATGAGATCCTCTTGGACAACGCCGAAAAGAGCGGCGTGCGGATCATCTATTCCACCGAGATCCTGGGTCCCGTGATGGACGGTCTGCGCGTGACCGGCATCCGCACCTCCGACGGCGTGGTGGACGCCGACCTCGTGATCGACGCGGCGGGCATCAACACGCCGCTCCGGTCCCGGCTGCCCGTATGCTGCAACGTGGACCGCGACTACGGCTACGGCGATTGCTTCTACGCCTACCGTGCCTATTTTGACAAAATCCCAGGGCATGACCCGGACGTGTCGTATGAGATCTTCCTGATGCATCAGGGCGAGCGGGGCATCTCCTGGGTCGTGACCAAGGACAGCTACGTTGACGTGCTGATCGGCCGCATGGCGCCCATGAGTAAAGAAAAGCTGCAAAAAACGCTCGACGAGATGCGCGCGTTCAGCCCGCAGATCGGCGAAACCCTGCTGCGCGGCGGCACGCAGGAGCAGATCCCCGTGCGCCGTCCGCTGTCGGTGATGGTGTGCGACGGCTACGCGGCCGTCGGCGATTCCGCCTACATGACCGAGCCGATGAGCGGCTCCGGCATCTGCGCGTCGATGCGCGCCGGACTGATCCTTGCAGAGACCGTGATCGAAGACACAGAAGAGCTTTATTCCAAAGAGACCCTTTGGCCCTATAACCGCAAATATATGCTGCACTTCGGCAAGAACTTTGCTTCGATCGACATCCTCAAAAACGTGCTGCTCTGCACCGCGGTGGAGGGCGTCAACTTCCTGTTCGACAAAGGTATCATCACCGAGAGCGACATGTCGTTCGGCCGCGGCAAGAGCGACAAGGGCATGGCGTTCACCGACCTGGTGGCCCGCGCCACCCGCGGCATCGGGAACCTCCCCGTGCTGCTGCGCACCGCCGGCGCGCTCAGTAAGGGCGACAACGTCAAAAAAGTCTATGAAGCGATCCCGCAGACCTATCAGGAGGACGCGGTGCTCAAATGGAAGGCGGACGTGCTGGAGGCCACCACGCTGATGCAGCGCTGACAGACGGCGCGCCATGACGACAACGAGTAGAGAAAGCAGAGGATTGAAGCATGGGTAAAAAATACGTGAAGGAACAGACGATCCTGTATCTGTTCAAGTTCGCCATTTCGCTGCTGTTTTCCGGCGCGATGTACTGGCTCTGGGTCGAAAAGTTCAACCCCGCGGCGCCCACGCCGTTCTATCGCTGGGGTAACTATTTCCTGTTCGTGCTGATGCTGCTGACCTACACGACCTTCGTCAAGGTCTACGGCGGCTTCATGGTCGGCACGTCCACCGTCATCGACCTGATCTTCTCGCAGGTGATTGCCATCGGCTTTTTGCAGGGCGTCGCCTACCTGATCTTTTCGCTGATCAGCTACCGGCTGGTGTCGATCTGGCCGTTTATGCTGATGTTCCTGGCCATGTCCGTGTTCGCGGCGGTCTGGGTCGTCGTGATCGACGCGATCTATTTCAAACTGCACGCGCCGAAAAAGACGATCGTGGTGTTCAACAACGTGGACGCCTATCTGTCGCTCAAGGGTATCCGCAGCATGGACAAGCGCTTCCGCGTCGTGCGGACGGTGAACTCCGAAAAGACGAGCCTGGAGGAGCTGTTCTCCTATCTCAAAAAGCTGGACGCCGTCTTCCTTTGCGGCGTGCCGGCGGACTACCGCAACGAGGTGGTCAAATACTGTATCGCCCATTCCAAGGTGGCGTATATCAAGCCGAAGATCTCCGACACGATCATCCGCGGCGGCAAGACGATCCAGCTGATGGACGTTCCGGTTTACCGCTGCAAGCGCAGCAACTCGAGCCTGATCTATAAGGTGATGAAACGCGGGATGGACATCGTCCTCTCCGCAATCGCCATCGTGATCTCTTCGCCTGTGATGCTGCTGACGGCGATCGCGATCAAGCTCGACGACCACGGTCCCGTGTTCTATAAGCAAAGACGTCTGACGCTCAACGGGAAAGAATTCGATATCATCAAGTTCCGCTCCATGCGCTGCGACGCCGAAAAAGACGGCGTGGCACGGCTGGCGGGAGACAACGACGACCGCATCACCCATGTCGGCGCGTTCATCCGCAAATGCCGGATCGACGAGCTGCCCCAGATCTTCAACATCTTCCTTGGGCAGATGTCGATGGTCGGTCCGCGCCCGGAGCGTCCCGAGATCGCGAAGGAGTACGAGGACGTGATGCCGGAGTTCGCGCTGCGGCTGCAGGTGAAGGCGGGTCTGACCGGCTACGCGCAGGTCTACGGCAAATATAACACAACGCCCTATGACAAGGTCCAGATGGATCTGATCTATGTGGCGCGGCAGTCGTTTATGGAAGATATCCGTCTGATGCTGATGACGTTCAAGATCCTCTTTGTGCCCTCGAGCACGGAGGGCGTCGGCGCCGACCAGAGAACGGCCCAGCGCAAAGACGCGGACAAGGACGCGCCGGCGGATGAACCGGCAGAGGAACCGGCAGATGAACCGGTAGAGGAACCAAAAGAAGAGATTACCGCTTCACCCGCAGGAGAGCCGGGCGAAGCGACCGAGGAAGAACCGAACGAAGCGTAAAGAGGGGAACGAAATGAAGATCGCAGTCGTGACCGGCGCGTCGAGCGGGATCGGTCTGGAAACGGCAAAGCTGCTGAGCGAAAACGGCTACCATGTTTACGGGCTGAGCCGCCGCGTAGGAGAAGACGTTGAAACGCTGCGCCACCTCTCGTGCGACGTGACGGACGAAGCGCAGGTACAGGCGGCGTTTCAGACCGTGTTTGAACGTGAAGGACGGCTGGACCTTCTGGTGAACAACGCCGGCTTCGGGATCTCCGGCGCCGTGGAGGACACGGCGCTCGACAGCGCAAAAAAACAGCTCGACGTTAACTTCTTCGGCTGCTTCCTTTGCTGTAAGGCGGCGGTGCCCTATCTGCGGCAAAGCGGCGGCCGGATCATCAACATCAGCTCGATGGCGGCGGTCCTGTCGATTCCGTTCCAAAGTTTTTATTCCGCCTCCAAAAGCGCGATCAACGCGCTGACGCTCGCCCTCGCGAACGAGGTGCGTCCGTTTAATATCACCGTCTGCGCGCTCATGCCGGGCGACGTGAAGACCGGTTTTACCGCCGCGCGCGAAAAGAGCGAAAGCTCCGGCGCTTATGAAGCCGTCGTCCAAAAGAGCGTCGCGACGATGGAGCACGACGAACAGAACGGTATGACACCGCGCCAGCTTGCCGAAGCCGTTTTTCATCTCGCGACAAAGAAACATCCGAAGCCCCTTTCGACCTGCGGCACGCAGTACAAAGTGTTCGCCGTTCTGCAAAAGGCGCTGCCGCAGCGGCTGGTCAACGCCATTGTGGGCAAGATCTATACCTGAGGTGACAACCATGGAGCCTTATCAACCGCCGTTTGACGTGTTTGCCGCCAAACGGGAAAAACGCGAGATTCGCCTGCTCGGCACGCTGTCGGGCGGCGCGATTTTGCTTTATATTCTGCTGCAGAACGTATTGGTGACCGGACTGGCACTGCTCGGACTGTACCAGGCGTACACCACACAGCCGCTGATGCAGGCGGGCGTGGATATCCTTCTGGTGATCGTGTGCCTGCTGCTGCCGTTTCTCGCGGCGGGCAAGGGAATGGCGCGCGTGACCGGGATCCGGGATCCGCTCATGCTCGGCGCGCCGCAATCGGGCGGCAGTCTGCTGCTCGCGATCCCCGCCGGCGTCGGCTTCTGTGTCCTCGCCAACACGGTCTCCGGCTATCTGATCGCGTTTCTGGAATCGTTCGGGCTGGAACTGTCTTCCCCCGATCTGCCGCTGCCGGACGGCCCGCTCGGCATCCTTGTCTCGTTCTTCCGCGTCGTGGTCGTCGCCGCGATGGTGGAGGAGCTGTGTTTCCGCGGCGTGGTGATGGGTCATCTGCGCCGCTACGGCGACGGCTTTGCCATTGTGATGGCGTCGCTCGTGTTCGCAATGATGCACTGCAACCTCATTCAGGCGCCGTTCGCGCTGATCGTCGGTTTTGCGCTGGGCTACCTGAGCATCCGCACCGGCACGCTCTGGACGGGGATCGTGATCCACGCGGTGAACAACACCGTGTCGCTCGTGTTTACCTATCTGATGGAGCGGATGGACGAAAACGTGGTCGGATTGCTGTACAGCGTTGTGACCTATGCGCTGCTTTTTGTCGGGGCGATCTGCTTTCTCGTTCTGCTGCTGCGCCGTCCGCGCCGCGCTGCGGCTGTCCGGACAGAGAACACCTTCGGCGCAAAAACGCTCGCGTTTTTCCTGAACCCGACGATGCTGCCGGCGCTGGCGCTGATCGTCTGGTTCACGGCGAAATTTGTGGATACGGCGGGGTGACGGGATGCAGCAGTTTGTGGAAGAAGCCCTGCGCCTCGCGCGGGAAGCCGCGGCGGCGGGCGAAGTCCCCGTCGGCGCCGTCATAACGGAAAACGGCGTGATGATCGGTCGCGGCCGCAACCGCCGCGAAGAAGAAAACGACGTTGCGGCGCACGCGGAAATCGAAGCGATTCGCGACGCGGCAAAAAGAAAAGGCGACTGGCGGCTGAACGGCTGTACGCTCTATGTGACGCTCGAACCCTGCGCGATGTGCTGCGGCGCGATTATGCACGCGCGGCTTTCCCGTGTGGTCTTCGGCGCGTATGACGAAGCGGCCGGCGCTGTGGTGAGCCGGGCGTCTTTGCTCGACGGCGCGCTTGCGCCCGCGCCGCAGGTGATCGGCGGCCTGCGCGCGGAAGAGAGCGAACGGCTGCTGCGCGATTTCTTCGCCGAACGCAGAAGAAACGAGCCGCAGCGACTTGACAAAGCGGACGAAAACGGGGTATAATCGCTGTAATGCGAGAACTACCGTTTCGCAATATAAAAACCTGAAAGGGGATATCATCTATGAAAAAAGCAGTATCCATTCTTCTTGTGCTGGCTGTGCTGACTGCAAGCCTGTTCGCGCTGGCTGCCTGCGGCGGCAAGGAAACGCTGACGATCGCCGTGCCGAACGACACGACCAACGAAGCGCGCGCCCTGATTCTGCTCCAGGAAAACGGCATCATCAAGCTGAAGGACGGCGCCGGTATCACCGCTACGATCAACGACATCGTGGAAAACCCGCTGAACATTTCCTTTAAGGAAGTCGAAGCCGCGCAGATCCCGAGCATCCTACCCGACGTGGACTACGCTATCATCAACTCGAACTACGCAATCGCCGCGGGCATGAAGCCGGCAGAAGAGAGTCTGCTCATTGAAGGCGCCTACAGCGCGTACTCCAACATCGTTGCCGTCAAGAACGGGGACGAGACGAAGGACAGCATCAAGGCGCTCGTCGCCGCGCTGGAGAGCAAGGACGTCGCCGATTACATCGCCGCCAGCTATGACGGCGCCGTGATCTCCGTGGTCGAGAACCCGGGCGACGGCTATGCCGCCGACGTCGATTACGACGCGCTCAAGGGCACCGAGATCAGCGTTGCCGCATCTCCCGCCCCGCACGCGGAGATCCTCGAAGTGGCGAAGGAGATCCTTGCGAAGAAGGACGTCACCCTCAAGATCGTGGAATTCACCGACTATGTCCAGCCGAACAAAGTGGTTGACAGCGGTGAGATGGACGCGAACTACTTCCAGCACTTCCCGTATCTCGACGACTTCAACAAAGAGCAGGGCACCGACCTTGTGAACGCGGCAGACATCCATGTGGAGCCGATGGGCCTTTACGGCGGCCGTCAGACCACGCTGGACGCGCTGAACGTGGGATAAGTTTTTTCAAATCAACACAGAAAACGCCGCCCGACCGGGCGGCGTTTTTTTGTGCTTTTATTCGGCTCTTTTGCAGACTCATTTGATCAGATCGTGCGCTTTGATATAATCGACCACCTCGTCAACGGTGGTGAACGCAAGCGCGACGGTGGTGTCCGCGGCGCCGTAATAAATTGCGATCCGTCCGGTTGCGGCGTCGGTCAGCGCGGCGCACGGGAACACGACGTTCGGCACGTCGCCGACGGTTTCATAGAGCTCGTGCGGCGCAAGCAGGAAGCTGTCTGCGCGGTGCAGCACCTTCCACGGCTCGTCCTTGTCCAAAATGGCGGCGCCCATGCTGTAGGTAAAACCGTTGCAACTGGTCAGTACGCCGTGGTAGAACAGCAGCCAGCCCTCGTCCGTTTCGATTGGCGTCGGTCCGGCGCCGATCTTGGTCATCTCCCAGTTTTGGACGGGTTCCATCACAAACCGGTAGTTGCCCCAGTAGTTCAGATCTTTACTGCGCTGGATGAAGATGTCGCCGTAGGGCGTGTGGCCTCTGTCGCAGGGACGCACGAGCAGCACATATTCGCCGCCGATCTTCTTCGGGAACAAAACGCCGTTGCGCGTGACGGGGTAGGTGGCGTCCTCCAGCTGAGTCCACGCCTTGAAGTCCTCCGTGACCGCGACGCCGATCGTCGTGCCGTGGGGTGTGAGATTCACCCACGTGAGATAGTACTTTCCCTCGATCTCGCACAGCCGCGGGTCGTAGCCGTTGAAGATCACCTTGTCGTCCAGATCCCAGTGGATGGCGTCCTTGCTGTAGCCGACGACGAGGGTGTGGTACCGCGTTCTGTCGTCCACCCGGAACACGCCCGCAAACCCGTCGCCGTACGGCACGACCGCGGAATTGAAGATGCTGTTCGCAAAGAACAGATTGTCCCTTGTGATGATCGGGTTTTCGGTGTACCGCCAGACGGGATAGGGGTAGCCTGCGGGTTTCTCCTGCCAGGGAATGTTTTTGATTGCCGGACCAAGAATCTTTGCCATGTGGTTCGCCTCCTATTTTGTGATTTGAATCGTGATGTTGTTTTTGCCTGCGTCGGTTTTGACGCCGATGAGGCTTGCGCCGTTTTCATACAGCTCGATGATGCTGTAATCCAGTTCATCGGGTATGACGAACGGTTTGTGTACATAAATGAGACTTTCGCCCGCTTCGCCGGCGTTGAAGCTGAGCTGGAACACATCGGTTTCTCTGTCGTAGCCGTAGCGGATGATCTCGCCCGCGACTGCTACCGGATGCGTGCGGGAAAGCATCGTCATCAGCGGCGCGTCCATATCGTCGCCGTGGTAATCCCAGTAGAGCTGGCCCCATTGCATTTCGTCGAAGAAATCGAGCAGTTCGAACGCGTGGGGGAACCACGACGTGTCGGTATTGTCGCTGCAGCCGCCCCATTCGCCGACGACCACGGGCACGTTCAGCCGCAGCTGCGTGCGACGCATCTCGCCGAAAAAGGCCTTCACGCGGGACGCGTTCGCGTACTGATACAGCGGCGTGTCGACCGAAAAGTCGTAGGCGTGCGGGCCGAAGCACTGGTTTTTCTCGCGGACGCCGTTCACGGTGATCGGCGGTGCGGACTGCTTAATCCCGGTGTTGCAGATATAGCTTTGTTCCATCATCACGATCCCGTTGTCCGTGACTTCCCGGATCGCGGCGGTGGTCTTGTTCAGGAACGGAGAATACTTTTCCAGATCGAATTTTGCCTCAAGGGGATCGATCTTTCGGACGGCGTCGCGGATCACGTCGCCGCCGATACAGTCGAGGATCGTCCGGGTGTCCCGTTTCAGCGCGGCTTTGAAGAGCTTGCCGCGGGGCACCTTTTTGTTGAAAGCGACGGTTTTTGCAACGCCGCTCACGAGCCGGATAAACATCCGGTTGCTGCAGGAACCCGGGAACGGCTCGTTCATCAGGTCGTAGCCGAAGAGCGCGGGACTGTTCCCGTAGCGCCGGGCGAGCATCTGCCAGAGATCGCAGTAGCGGTCCTGCAGCCCCTTGCCCAGAACGGGGGTGTTGTTCCAGAAATGGTCGAACTCCTTTCGCACCCATCTGCCAAGAAAATAGCCGTCCGCCCAGACGAACAGCGGCATCCTCGGCTTTGCACCGTCGGTGACCGCAGCCCAGTTCGGCGCGCCGTCGCCGACGCACTTGCCGTCGTTTTGCGAATACAGATCCTGATGCAGATCGAGCAAAATGTAAACGCCGTATTGTTCAGCAAGCGCAAAGATTTCATCCAAAGACTGCAGATAGCTTTCGTTATACTGTTCAGGCTTGGGCTCCAGATTCTGCCAGGTGACCGCCAAGCGGATAAGGTCGAAGCCGTTTGCCCGGTACTTTTTGAAAAACGCCTCGTCCAGCGGATAGCGGAACGCTGTGCAGTCAACGAGCTTATCGTCGATATTCATCCCGTTGAAAATCCTTGTTCTGCCCTGCTCGTCCACAAACCGCAGGGCGCTTGTTTGAATCTTCTGCAAAGCCGCAACCTCCTTTGGAAATTTTAATATAATCTCAGTATAGCATATTTTACCCTTGCAGTTCAAGAGGATAAAAATGAAGATTTATGTGACAAAGAAAGAGCCGGCAACGCACCACGAAAGGGCTTGCCGGCTTTTCTTGGTATCTGAAATCCAGATTGGCACCCCCTGGGGGAATCGAACCCTCAACTGACCCTTAGGAGGGGTCTGTTATATCCATTTAACTAAGGAGGCATGTATTGCAAATAGTAATCGGACGCATTTGATTGTAGCACCAAATGCGTCCGTTGTCAATGGTTCTCGTTTTCTTTGCTCAATAGGTGAACGTCCAGTTCTGGGTGCTGTAGCCTTCAAAGCTCGCCGTGCCGGAAAGGAAGCCCATCTTTGCGCTGCCGTTGCCGTCCATCGGCAGGTGCAGCTGCAGCTGCCGGACGCGGTTCTGGCTGTCCACGGTCACAGTCACGGTGGAGCCCGGGTAGTGCATGTTGGCGTCGGTGATGGTTGCGCCGGGGACCTCCATGTCGGTCATCTTCAAATAGCCGATCGCCTGTGAGTTGTAGGTCGGGACCGGGTTGGCGATGGTGGAGGACTCTTCTTTCAGCTTGAGCGTGTAGGTCGTGAAAGCGCCGTCCTTTTTGGCGGACGCGGACGCAACGCCCGCTTCCGGCAGGGTGAACGCCGCGTCGGTGGGCGGGATCACCTGATTGGGCGCCACTTCGCCCTCGTCCTTGATCTCCTTGCCTTCGGCGTCGTGCCCGATCGCTTTGCCGTTCGTGAAGACATAGGTCACGGTCTTGTCGCCGATCTTCTTGCTGATCACGCTGTTCAGGATGCTGATGGCGGATTTTGCAGAGCAGTCCACGATCTGGATGGAGATCGTCTCCTGATTGCGCGCCGTCATGTTTTTGGTTCCCTTGAGCGTGTTGATCGCTTCAGTTGCGCGCTGTAAGATCTGCCGTTTGGAAAGAGAAGAGACGTCCTGTTCAGTGGCGGCGGTGCTCGGCGCCGTCGTCTGGTTGGCGGCGGTCAGCTCGCTGTCCGGATAGGTCGTGATCTCCGCGATCGCGTTGCCGATGCCCGTGATCGGCGTTTCGACTGTGGTCGGCGTATCGTCCGCCGCGGGGGCGGTCGTGTCAAGCGGCTGCGTTTGGGTGTTCACCTGTGCCGCCTGTTCCTTCTGGATCTCCTGCTTTTCATGGTAGGAGCCGAGCTCGAAGCCCATCATAAACAGCCAGACCGCCAGAATGAGGGCAATGATCGCTTTGAATTCTTTTCGCATGGTTGGTTTCCTTTCCCGTCTGTGGATCGAAACAAATTGGATATACACCTATAACATACTGAAAAACGACGGGTTTGTCAAGAGCAACCGCACAAAAAGATACGTCCTTTTTCTGCCGGATCAGCCGCCTTTTGACAGTTCCTCCCCGAACAGCCGGTCCAACAGGCGGTCTGTGGCGCGGTTCAGCGCGTCGAAGTCGATCGCTTTCGTGTAGCAGCGCTCGAGCAGGTCGTGCGTTTCCTTCGCCTGCCGGAGCTGGCGGACGCTTTCGTCGATGAGCGACTGCGCGGTCTTTTGCTGGAACTGCAACCGCTGCCGGTGCCGCCGCACGGCGTCCGGCTGCAAAAAGCGGTTCGCGTGGAGTGTGCGCGCCGCGGGGAGGGCGGCGGTCTGCGCCGTCTTGCGCAAGAGCGCCAGCCGCTGCTGCGGGATCAGCAGCCCCAGCGGGTCGCCGTGCGGGTCCAGCGGATCGAGCAAGACCGTGTGGTCGTAGCCGTGCGCCGATGCGCGCGCCGCCATGCGCTGCAGCAGCATCCCTGCCGCCGGGGAGAACGGGTCGTCAAGCAGCGTGATCTCGGTCGCTGCGGCGCGGACCGTTTCGGGGTAGAAAACGACGCCCTGCGGCGTGATCCCGCTTAGAAAGCGACGCGTCGCCTTCCCGGGACGGCTCTTTTTGTTCGGCAGCAGCCGCATACACCAGCGCAGGGCGTAGCCGTTGAGCTTTTCTTCGAGAACGAGCGGCTGCAATAGCTGCAGCGACGCCTGCCGCAAGGCGCCTGCCGCCGCGAGATAGCGTGTGCTGCGGCGGTGACAGAGCGCCGTTTCAAGCGTGTGCTGCCGGATGCGGTCCGCCTGCGCGCGCAGCGCCTGCGCGTCCCAGAACGCGCCGAGGTTGATGATGTTTTCGCACGCGCCCGGAAAGCGAGGTTCAACGACGTGCGGCGCGGTCCCGTCGCAGACGAACAGCCGCAGCGCCGGTACGAGGACGGCGTCGAGACTGTCGGGGTCGCTGCTGCAGTGGACGCATTCGGCGTCAAGCCCGTGCGCTCTGGCCCGTTCGGCGATCCGCTTCATCAGCGTGGATTTGCCGCAGCCGGGGCCGCCTTTGATGATGTGTACGTTATGGTCGCGGTAGGGGTCGTACAGCTCGCCGAACAGAGAGACGAAGCCGTTTGGCGTGTTCGCGCCGAGAAAGCTGTGCGTTTCAGTTGCCATAGAAAGCCTCCAGTCGGGGGCGGCCTTCGCGCGGCGTTTTGCCGCGGACCGCACCTTGTTTTGCTTTATCCTATTCGCTTTGACAATAGATTGTCACAAATATTTTACAGAAAGTTCGCCCGGCGGGGCTACCAATCTGCCGCCGGGTGTTGTATAATATTCCCATACTGGAGGGATGTACCATGATCGACCTGCAAATCAAACAACTGGTCGCCTATGCGGTCAAAAGCGAACTGATCGACGCGCTGGACGCCCGCTGGGCGGTCAACCGGCTGCTGGAGGTCCTTTCGCTCGACGCGATCGAAGACGGCCCGCTGCCCGAAACGGTCCCGTCGCTCGAAGAGATCCTCGCTCCGCTGCTGGACGACGCCGTCAAGCGCGGGCTGATTGCGGACAGCACCACGAGCCGCGATTTGTTCGACACGAAGCTGATGGGCGCGCTGACGCCGCCGCCGTCCGCCGTGATCAAAAAGTTCTATGATCTTTACAAAGAGTCGCCCGAAGCGGCAACAGACTTCTTCTACCGCTTCAGCCGCGACACGGACTATATCCGCCGCTATCGCGTGAAGAAGGACCTCAAGTGGAAGACCGAAACGCCCTACGGCGAGCTCGATATCACGGTCAACCTTTCCAAACCGGAAAAGAGCCCCGAGGAGATCGCCGCGGCGAAGAAGGCGAAGCAGGGCGGTTATCCGAAATGTCTGCTCTGTCCCGAGAACGAGGGCTACGCCGGCCGGGTGAATCACCCCGCACGGCAAAACCACCGTGTGATCCCGATCACCGTGGACGGCTGCGACTGGGGCTTCCAGTATTCGCCCTACGTCTATTACAACGAGCACTGCATCGTGTTCAACACGCAGCACATCCCGATGAAGATCGACCGCGGCGCGTTCAACAAGCTCCTTGATTTCATCGAACTGTTCCCGCACTACTTCGTCGGCTCCAACGCCGATCTGCCGATCGTCGGCGGCTCGATTTTGACCCATGAGCATTTTCAGGGCGGCCGCTACGAGTTCGCGATGGCGAAGGCGCCGGTCGAAACGCCGTTCACCGTTCCGGGCTTCGACGCCGTTGATTGCGGCGTCGTGCGCTGGCCGATGTCCGTCATCCGGCTGACGTCCGCCGATCGCGCGCAGCTCGTCGATCTCGCCGACCGGATCCTCGGCAAGTGGAGAAGCTACACCGACGAAGCGGCGTTCGTCTTCAGCGAGACCGACGGCGAACCGCACAACACGATCACGCCGATCGCCCGGATGCGGAACGGCAAGTATGAGCTGGATCTCGTTTTGCGCAACAACATCACGACCGAAGAACACCCGCTCGGCGTCTTCCATCCGCACGCGGAACTGCACCACATCAAGAAGGAGAACATCGGTCTGATCGAGGTCATGGGCCTCGCCGTTCTGCCCGCCCGGCTCAAGACGGAGCTGGCGGCGCTGGGTGAAGCGATCCTCGCCGGCGCGGATATCACCGCCGATCCCGTTCTCGCCAAGCACGCGGACTGGGTCGCGTCCTTCCGCGGCAATTACAAGATCACGCCGGACAATGTGGATGAGATCTTGAAAAAAGAAGTCGGAAAGGTATTTGCCGAAGTGCTCGAGCACGCCGGCGTATTCAAACGAGATGCGGGCGGCAAAGCCGCTTTTGCAAGATTCATTGCAACCATTTGAGAAAGGAGCTTTTTCCATGAAAACCAAAATGACGACACGCCTGCTTGCCGTTCTGATGGCGATGATGATGCTTTGCTCCGCGGCGCCTGCCGCGATGCTGACCTTCGCGGCCTCCACGCAGACGACTGCGAGCGCAACGTCCGCCAAGAAGCTTTCCAAGGCGAAGATCACCTACACCAAAACGCTGACCTATACCGGCAAAGCGAGAAAGCCGAAGGTCACCGTCAAATACGGCAAAAAGACGCTGAAAAAGGGCACGGACTACACCGTGACCTATAAAAACAACACAGAAGTCGGTATCGCGAAGATCACGATCAAGGCGAAGAAGGGTTCCGCCTTCACCGGCAGCAAGACCGTGAAGTTCAAGATCCTTCCGGGCAACATCAAGGGCGTGACTGCCGCGAAGGTGAAGACGACCGCCGTCAAGCTGACCTGGAACGCCGTCAAGGGCGCTACGGGTTATATCGTCTATTTCTACAACGCCAAGACCGGCGCCTATGAAAAGATCAAGGCGACGAAGAAGCTTTCGCTGGCCGTGAGAGGGCTGACCGCGGATACGCTGTACCGCTTCAGTCTGCGCGCCTACACGAAAGCCGACAAGAAGTATTACAGCAACTATACCAAGGCGCTGAAAGTGCGGACGGCTGCCGCGGCGGTACCGGTCGATCCGACGGAACCGACCACCGCGCCGGTGACCCCGACCAACCCGACAAACCCGACGAGTCCGACCAATCCGACGGATCCCACGAATCCGACGGATCCCACGAATCCGACAAATCCGACGAATCCAACCAACCCGACAGATCCGACCAATCCAACCAACCCAACGGATCCGACAAATCCGACGAATCCCACGAACCCGACGAACCCGACGAATCCGACCAATCCCACGAACCCGACCAATCCGACGACGCCCGCTGTGACGGTCGCGAAGGTGACCGGGCTGCAGGCGAAGGCGGACGGCACAGACGTCTCCTTCACCTGGACCGCCGTGACGGGTGCGACCGGCTATGAGCTGGTGCAGTACGACGAAACGACGAAAGATTATATCATGGTCGCCCGTACCACCGAAGCCAAAGTGGCGCGGAAGGGTCTGGAAGAGGGTAAGACCTACCGCTTCGCCGTGCGCGCCTATGTAAAGGACGCCGACGGCAAGGAGATCTTCGGCGACTACTCCGACCAGAAGTCGGTGACGATCGAAGCGGCGCCGCCGGTGGAAGACATCACGCTGACGAAAGTGACCGGCGTAACGGCTTCGAAGACCGACGCCGTCGTTACCTTGAGCTGGACCGCCGTGGCGAACGCGACGGGCTACGAGGTCGCGACGCTGAGCGGCACGACCTACAACAAGGTGGCGGACGCCACAAGCACGAGCGTGCAGCTGAAAACGCTGGAACGCCATAAGGAACTGAAGCTGGTCGTGCGCGCTATTGCGAAAGCCGGCACGAAAACCTTCTCCGGCGATTATTCCGATCCGGTCAGCGTGATCGTATATAACGCCGATTACTACGGCGCGGCGTTCAAATCCGGCACGTTCCGCATGACGACATATATGGATATGGACGATGGCGCCGGGGAACAGCCGGTCAATATGGCGTTCAAAAACGGAAACAGCGATATGTCTGCAACGATAGCGATGAGCGAATCAACGAAGCTCCCCGTGGAAATCCGTGTTTTGCATAACGGGAAAAAGATCTATTTGAAACTCGGCAGCGGATTAGCCTCCGCTTGGTTTGATGCGTCAGAAATGATGGAGGAAGGCGGAGAACTCGCCGATATGGGAAGCATGATGGATATGGAATCCACATTCGGAGGGCTCGATTTCGGCAACGGAACCAACGTCGTGATGTCCACGGAAACCGTTGATGGCAAGACCTATGAGGTGGAGACCGTACAGACCGGCAGCAGAACGCATAAGATCTACACGATCAACAATGATCTGAAAATGATCAAGACAACGGATTCCTACGGTACGCAGGTCATCAAGATCAGCAACTTCTCTACCAACGTGAGCGACGATCTGTTTACGGAACCGACGAATGCAGGCAATCTGAAAGATCTGATGGATATGCTGAAGCTGCTTGGCGGCTAAAACGAAACACAACATAAAACGGCTTCGAACCACAGCGGTTCGAAGCCGTTCTTTTATGCTTTTCGTTCAGTCCTGTTCACAGCGGACCGTGACTTCACCCGCGAAGTCCGCTTTGGCTCCCTGCGCCTCCACCGTCTTTTCCTCTCCGGCGAACAGCGAAAAACCGTTTTCCGAAAACGTGCAGCCATCGCAGGAGAGCACGACGCGCGGTGCAAAACGGGCGGCGCGGACCGTGACGCAGACACGTCCGGCGCGCAGGAACACCGCCGTTTCCAGCTGCGGGTCATGCAGATGACGCCGCCGGAGCTTTTCGCTTTTCCAATAGGCGCGGTGCAGCTCCGTGCCCGCGTCGTCATACAGAAACAGCCGCAGCAGTTCCTTCTTTTCGCGGAGCTCGCGCCGGTCGAAGAAGATCAGCTGCGTTTCGCTGTGCGGCGGAGAAAAGACGCGGTCGGTCGTTTCGCCGCGGCGTACGCCGTCGGGCTGCTCGATCAGATAGCGCGCTGTGCCGGAAAAAGGCGCGTCCGTGTCGTTATGGAGAAAGACCGTAATCAGCCGGTCGTCTTCCCGCGCGGACAGGCGGACAGGGGACAAGGTTTCGGGGTGCATGGCGGTCCTCTCAGCCGTCCTGCAGCATCAAAAGCGTGAAGCAGGCCGACCAGTTGAAATCGGTGATGGCGTGCATGCGGATCCGGTAATCCGGCACCTCCGGCTGCGGTCCCTTGCGGTTGAGACGCCACGGGGCGGTCTGATCCTCCGCGTCATAGAACTCGAAGACGTTGCCGGTCTCTTCGAACCAGCGGTTGACGCTCTTGAGCGTCCGGTCGAGGAGGGCCTGCGCTTCGTCGTCAAAACCGTAGCGCCGCAGACCGAGGATCGTGAAATAGTTGAAGTTGAGCCACACGCAGCCGCGCCACATATCCGCGCCGTAATCGGCGTGATCGCGCGAGATCGACGGCACCGGCAGGGGCGTCGCAAACGTTTTTTCGTCGTGCAGCAGAGAAACGAGCTTTGCCGCGCGCGCTTCGGTACAGACCCCGGCGAACAGGGGCAGGAACGAGCAGCAGCTCAAAACGCCGGTCAGCTGATCGCTGTGCGTCCGGTCGCAGTACGCGCCGATCGCGTCGTCCCACAGCAGTTCGTTGATCTTTTCCGCCATGTCGTCGGCGATGGTTTCGAACCGCGCGGCTTCTGTTTCCTTGCCGAGGATGCGGTAGATCTCCGCGAGGCACCGGCAGTCATGGACCATGAAGCACGAAGCGTCGATCGCGTCGAGCGTTTCGGTGGTGTCGAAGCGGGGCGAGTTGTCCATCCCGCTTTCGTCGCAGCGGCAGCGGACGTTGGAAAAATCGGTCTTCCATTCGAGCAGACCGTTGTCGTTGAGGTCGCGGTTCCGGAGGAACCACAGCTCGAACGCGGCGATTTTTTCGGCGCAAAGGGCGAGAAAGTCTTTGTCGTTCGTTTTGCGATAGACCTCCAGCGCCGCCCATGCGAGCACCTGCGGCTGCGTGATATCGGAAACGTCGGTCGTGGTGCGCATCCGGTGGGGAATAAAGCCGTCCGCCGTCTGACACTGCAGCACGGCAAGCAGAGACTCCTTCGCCATCTGCGGGTCATACTGCGCGAAGGTGATCGCGTGGAACGCGGAGTCCCACAGCCACATATCCTTGTGCGGCAGGCGGTCGGGCGTCGTGAACCGGCAGTTGAAGCCGTCCTGCGGGCTGTAGACGTTGACACGGTTGACCGAAAGACACTTGTAATAGAGCGGTTCATACTGCGGTTTGCGGCAAAGCGGCTTCGCTTCGTAATACGCCAGCCGCTGCGCAAAGAGCACGTCGATATCGAGGGCGATCTTCTCTTCCGCCGCGGCGAGTGCGAGCGGCGCCGTCTTTTCGCGGCAAAACGCGAAGCGGTCGCCCCGGACCAGCAGCGCGTAGCAAAAGCCGTTCGCCTGTAATAGCTGGGCGCTGCGGCGCGTCTGGATCGCGCAGCGCACGGCGGTCGAGACCTGCACGCGGCAGGTCGTTTTGCCGATCACGGTCGTTTTATCCGCGAAGACGAGGAGCAGCTCGTCGCTTTGCAGCGCGTCCGAGAGCACCGTCTGCATATCGGCGCTTTTGACATCGACCGAGAGGGTGACGGGGTTTTTGGCGTCGAACCGCACTGAAACCGGCTGATGCATCAGCATGCCAACGAAGTCGTCTTTGTGGAGGTTCTCGCCGTCGATGCCGCTGTACGCGAACAGCGAGCCGTAATTATAATGATTGGGGAGTCTCATGCAAGTTCACCTGCCGTTTCCGCCGTTTCTGCGGCGGCTCTCTTTTCTCTCATCTCGTTGAGTTCGACCATGATGCCGTCTCTTCTCTTGCCGGTGAAGCGGTCAAGCGAATACATGACCGCGGGCAGGAAGTTGCCGATCGCGCCGCAGAGGGCGACCACGAAGTAGATGCCCTTCAGCGTGGAGTTCGACTGGACGACCTTGATCGTGTTGCCGGCGGCGTCCTTCTTGCCGCTTTGGTAGCCGATGGCAAGGAGAGAGAGGTTCTTGACGTTGACGCGGATCAGCGTGTTCAGCCGGCCGACGATGCTTTGGACCGCGACGAGCATACCGTCGGAACGGATCGCTTCGCCGAGATACTTTTCGCTGTACCACTCCATGTAGTCCGTCGAGTCCGCGACGATGATCTTGCGCGAGGCCTCCATACCGGAGTTCGGCATACCGGAAAGACCGATCAGCACGCCGACGAGATAGCGCCATTTGCGCACGCGGTTCAGATCGAACTTCGAACCGAACAGGGCGATCGCGGAATAGAACGCGGCGGAATAGAGGTGGCTGCCGACGAGCATCGACCGCGCGGATACGTGCGCGCCGACGATCGGGACGAGGAACAGACCGACATAGGAAAGCGAACCGCTGATCATGTCAATGATCGCCTTCATGCCGTAGTTGTCAAAGGTCTCGCGGTACAGGTCGGGCAGCAGGTCGTAGGTGACCTTGCGGATCGTTTCGAACATCGAAGCGACCATCGCAATCATGAACGGCTTGTTGTGGAGAATCGCGGAGATCTTCTTGCGGTTCCACGTGACCTTGGTCTCGCCATCCTTGGGCGAGACGTTGACTTTTTCGTTCAGGGTGTAATACGGCGCGTGCATGACGGAAACGCCGAGCAGACAGAAGAACAGCGCAACGAAGAAGTGGGCCCATTTCTGCTGTGTGATGTCGGAAAAGCGTTCCACCACGATCGGCAGCAGCCATCCGGGCAGCATGGAACCCAACGTCGCCGCGAGGGAGGACAGGGTATAGAAATTCTTTCTGTCCTTTGGGTTCGTCGTCATGCGAAGCGAGATGGTCGTCATTGCCATATCGAAGAAGGCGTCAACCGATTCAAACAGAATGGTGAAGATGAACGCCCAGATCAGGTTGATCAGCGGGCTGCCCGACGGTACAACGAACAAAAGCAGGCTCGTCAGTGCAAACGGAATGGGCGCGATCCGCAAAATGGTCTTCGCGGTACTTTGCTTGCCGGGCGGGGTCGGTTTGTCGAGGATCGGACCGGCGATCGGCGGAATCAGGAAGGAGAAGATGGCCGACACGTTTTCCAGCAGGTTCAGCCGTCCCGCGTCGATCATCTGAAAGTCGCGGTTGAACTTGCTGGAATAGGTATAGACGCAGTCCTGACCCATGGTGTTGCCGAAGATGCCGCCGGAATACCCGAGCTGTTCCTTCACCGTGAAGGAAGGGTTGTTCTTGATCGCGAGGATGGTGTCTTTGATTTTAGACATCAGATGGAACCTCCTTTGTGATGGGTGTGCTTGCCATGCCGTAGGCGTTTTCCGCCCGGACCGTCACGGCGCGCGTGTTCTGCCGCTTCGGCAGGTCGATGGTATAAAAAGGTTTCTCGTGGGTGAACCAGTATTCGTGCAGGGTATAGGCGTTTTCGAGAACCTTGCCGGACGCGTCAAGCGCTTCGGCGCGGTAGAGAAACACGGGGAAGCCGTCGCCGCTCTCTGCGGAGGGGCAGGTGACGCGGTACGCGTCGGCGTTGTCTTCCAGCTGCAGCGCCGCGTCCGCGGGGAACTCCGGCGGGGCGGAGCGCGCCTTTTGCCGCGCGGGCGTAAAGGGGAAGGCGGTTTTATCCGCGGGGAAACGCAGCACATAGCTGCAAAGAGAATCGCCCGACAAAAAGTCGTAGCCGCGCAGCACGACGGTGTTCTCCTTGTCGACTTCGATAATCCAGCCCTGCGAGATCGTTTCGCACTGCGGCGGGTGAACGGTGCGGTCACCACCGACCGTGAACTCCGCGTAGCTCAGCGCGCCGGTGCCGATCGCGGTGAAATCTCCCTGAAAGATCGAGCGCGGGTCGTTGAGCGGATAATGGGAATGCCCGGAAAAATGCACGACGTTCGGATACTTTGCAAGGATCTTCGTAAAGTGCGTCAGCCCCCAGCCGTCGAAGCTGGTGGAGCCGTAAACGGTGTTCCGGACATGCTCGTGCTGCATCACGAAGACCGGCGCGGCGGGGTTGTCCTTCGCCGCCTCTTTCAGCGCTTTTTTCAGCCAGCGCTTTTGCTTTCTGTCGTAGTAGCAGTCCTTTTCGCTCGTGGAAACGGCGATGAAATGCAGCCCGCCGAGCGTCAGGTGCGTGTCGGTCGAAAGCCCGGTGATCTCCCGGAAATGGCGCAGGCCGGTTTTTTCGCCGCCCTTGCCGAACTCCCAGTTGTCGTGGTAGCGCGGGACGCAGGCGAGCACCTTCGTTTCCGGCTGCAGCGCGCTTTGCACCGTGTCCCAGAACGCGTGGAACTGCGCCGGCGTTCCGGTGTTGGTCAGGTCGCCGGCAAACAGAAACGCGTCCACGTTTTTGTAGGCCGGATGCGCCTGCGCGAGGGCGTAGGTCGTTTCCATCAGCTGCCGCAGCCGCTGCGTGTGGTCGTCGCCGGCTTCTTTGATGTGCAGGTCGGAGCAGATACAGAACCGCAAAAACGGACAGAACGAAGCGGGAACGGGTTCGAGATCGGACATGTTGTCACCTCCCGGCAGGGTATATCTATTCTTATTATAGTAGGAAACAAGGGAAAGTCAATGAAGAAAATATAAAATATTCAAAATTCGGTTGCAATTTCGCAATACTGCTGTATAATGAAAGGCAAGAAACCATCCATCCACACCCACCAAAGAAAGGAAGGATCTTTATGTCAAAGAAGAAGAAAATCATCCTTTGCTGTCTGGCGGCGCTCGTTGTCATCGCGGCCGTCGCGGCTGTCATCGTGTACAGCAAGCTCCCGCACGCTTTGAACTACCCGATCGACAAGATCGAGCCCTGTGAGCACCAGACCGTTAGCGTTGTGTCGCAGGATACGGACACCGTCACGCTGCAAAAGAACGACGACGGCGCGTTCCGGATCCTGATGTTCACCGATCAGCATCTCAACGGCGACAACAAGACCGGCTATAAGACCGTGGACCGCATGGTGGAAGCCATTCAGCGCGAACAGCCCGATCTGGTGCTGGTCGGCGGCGACAATATCACCAGCGGCATGAACCGCAAGCGCAGCGCCCAGTTCGCGGAGATCTTTGAACAGCTCGGCGTCTATTGGGGCGGCGTCCTCGGCAACCACGAGGGCGACAACAAGTATTCCATCACCCGCACGGAGATGGTGGGCATCTTCTCGTCCCACGCACACTGCGTGATGCTGCCCGGGCCTGCGGATATCGACGGCGACTGCAACTATGTGATCCGCCTGCTCGACAAGGACGGCAACCTCGTGAAGACCATCTTCTGCCTCGATACGTTCGACGAAATCAGCGACGAGACCGCCGCTTCGCTGACGCTCTATGACAAGAGAACGCCCTACGACGGCGCGCACGAAAACCAGGTGCAGTGGTACCGCGAAAAGGCCGAAGCCCTCAAAGAGACCGACGGCGACTACGATTCCATTTTGCTGATGCACATCCCCCTGCACGCCTATGACGAAGCGCTTGAAACCGAAAAAATGCTTTACGGCGATCAGCGCGAGGATATTTGCTCCACCGTCTATGACAACGGCCTGTTCACCGCGATTCAGGACGTCGGCGTCACGCAGATCGTCTTCTGCGGCCACGACCACCTCAACAACTTCGGCGTCCAGTACAAAAACGTGCTGCTCAGCTATATCGAGCCGTCGGGCTACGGTGCCTACGGGATGGACCGCCGTGACGCGCCGCCGTCAGACTGGCTGCAGGGCTACACCAAACTGGACCTCCTGTCGGACGGCACCGTCGCGCAGGATCAGATCCGCTACGCAGAGGTGTACGGCGACTGATGGACAGATTTGAACGATTCGAGCCTTTGGAAAACGCGCGGCTGGTGCACCACTATATCACCAATATGGTGGACAAGGCGGAGGACAATCTGCCTTACTGGCTGCTGCTGCCGAACAAAAAGCCCGCCGAGGCGGCGCACTGCCGCGTAGATGACGCGGAACTGGTCGGCTCGTGGTACGAGGGGCTTTGCTGCGCGATGGAGATGCTCGGCACCAACGACGGCGACGACGTCAAACAGTCGCTGCGGCGTCACCTGATGAAATCGTGGGGAGAACACGGGCTGCGCTTCTGCGAGCCCTATCCGTGGACGCATACGGTCCACGCCTCGTTCCACGAGATGGGATACATCCTTCCCGCGCTGAACAAAATCGTCGAAGAATACCCCGACGATAAAGAAGCTGAAAAACGCACAAGCGAGCTGATCCGCGGGATGCGCTCGCTCGTGATCGAGCGCAAGGTGCGCACGTTCTGGTCGGGCGATTTTCCGGAACCGGAACCGCTCTATGAATTCCCGAACGACGTCTATCTCAAAGACGGCGGCTTCGATCTCACGCGGCACACCGGCCGCTGCGAGCAGTCGATCCGCAACGCGCTGATGCTGCACGCCCTTGCGCGCCGGTATGAACTGAAGCACGATGAAACTGCGCTCGATCTCGCGATCGGTATCGCGAACGATGTGCTCGGTCCATCGCGGTATTTCAACTATAAGATGGAGTTCTTCGGCCATGTCCATTCCGCCGCGTGGTTCGCCTGCGGACTTGTCTATCTCGGCCGGCTGATCCATAACGATACCTATATTGAAAAAGGCAAGGCGATCTACGACTATATCCGTTCGCTGTCGTCGTCCTTCGGCTGGGTGCCGGAGTACGCGCAGTGGCATCCGCCCGAAGAGGAACACTGCGAGACCTGCTGCGTGCGCGACATGATCCTTTGCGCGCGGGAGCTGACAAAGTGCGGTTACGACTGCTACTGGGACGACTTCAACTGCTTCGCCCGCAACCAGCTCGTCGAAAACCAGATCCGCTACACGGGCTACGTCACGGTCGATAACACGAAGCCCGACGCCGACGGTATCACCTACCGCGACATCGACAAGCGGATGGTCGGCGGCTTCACAGGCGGCAGCGAGCCGAACTCCATTTCGCTGCAGCGCTTTCGCTCGATCGCGGGCTGCTGCGTCGGCACGGCGCCGACCGCGCTCAAGGAAGTGTGGGACAACGCGATCACAGAAGAAAACGGTGTGTTCGTCGTGAACGTGCCGATGGATAAAGAGATCGACGCACTGATCCTGTCGTCCGCGCTGCCGAACGAAGGAAAGCTATCCCTGACGGCAAAGAAGGCCTGCCGCGCGGGCTTCCGGCTCTACGGCTGGATGGGAGACGATCTCGCCTTTACAATCAACGGCAAGCCGGCCGAGGTGACCCGCGACGGCAAAACCGCGACCGCGGATCTGAATCCGGGCGATACGCTGGTTTTGGCATTCAACGTGGAAACGCGCGAAGAAAAAGAGACTGTCGCCGGACGGACCTTCACCGTGCTGTGGCGCGGCTGCGACGTTGTCGATCTGCTGCCGCGCGGCGAACACGTCCGTCTCTATCAGCGCGACAACGACGCGCCGAAGTATTACCCGACGCCGGACGACGTGGTCTATACCGGCGCGGTCAACTACGGCCCGACACAGCAAAAGGGAGGCGCAAAATGAACGTACTGAGTTTCAACGTTCTTTGCCGCGACTGGGCGCCGCGCGTGCCGCTGGTGACCGATGTGATCTGCGCCGAGGCGCCGGACGTGTTCGGGCTGCAGGAGGCGCACGCCGACTGGATGGACGCGGTCTGCGCCGCCTTCCCGGACTACGATTATGTCGGCATCGGCAGAAATGACGGTAAGCGGGACGGCGAGTTTTCGGCGGTGTTCTATCAAAAAGACCGGTTCACGCTCCTCGACAGCGGCCATTTCTGGCTCAGCGAGACGCCCGACGTCCCCGGTAAGGGCTGGGACGCGGCGTGCATCCGCATCTGTTCATGGGCGCTCCTTGAGGACAAGACGAACGGCAAACGCTTCGCCGTGATGAATACCCATCTCGACCACAGAGGCGCTGTCGCCGCGGAGCAGGGGATGGCGCTGATTCTGGAACGCGCGGCGCAGTTCGGCGATCTGCCGGTGTTGCTGATGGGCGACTTCAACTCTTTCCCCGAATCCGCGCCCTGCCGCCGCGCGATGGACGCCGGCTTCGCGGACGCGCGTGCGGTCGCGCCGGTTCGTGACGATCTCTACACGTTCCACAACTTCGGCGACCCGAACGACAACGCGTTTCAAAAGATCATCGACTATATCTTTGTCAAAAACTGTAAAAGCGTGGAATCGTTCCGCGTTGTGACTGACCGTCCGGATGGCTTTCTCCCGTCGGACCACTACCCCGTTTTTGCGGCGGTGAACATATAAGGAGGACACTATGAGATACGGTGTGAGTTTCAGTCTGGATCTGCCGCAGCAGGTGCGGATGACAAAGGAAGCAGGCTTCGATTATGCGGAATGCGGCTTCGGCTCGCTTTCGCGGGCGGACGACAAGGCGTTTGCGGCGTACCGCGACGCGCTTCGGGAAAACGACATCCCCTGCGAAGCGGCGAACTGCTTTATCCCGGGCGATCTGCCGATCATCGGCACAGACTATGCCCGCAAGGAGATGCGCGACTATATTGAGAACGGGATGCGCCGCGGCGCGCAGCTCGGTCTGCGGACGGTCGCGTTCGGCTCAGGTGGGGCGCGTTCTCTGCCGAAGGGCGTCACCTTTTCCGACGGCTTCCGTCAGCTCGGCGCGTTTTTGCGCGACGTGGTGTCTCCGATCGCCGCGGCGTACGGCGTTACGGTCGCGATCGAGCCGCTGCGCAAAAAGGAGTGCAACATGATCCATACGCTCGATGAGGGCGTGATGCTCGCTGCACTCGCCGACCGCGAGAACATTTCGTGCCTCGCTGACGTCTATCACATGTGGGGCGCGGGCGACAGCTTCGACGATCTGCGCAAGCTGCGCGGCTGTATCGCCCACGGGCACATCTCCAACCCCGAAACGCCGGACAAAAAGGCGAAGCGAACCTTCCCATTAGAGAAGAAAGAGTTCGATTACAAGGGCTTCGTCATGGCGCTGCGCGACGCGGGCTGCGAACGCTGCTCGATCGAGGCGAAGGTCTACGACTTCCCGACGGAGATCAAGAAATCGGGCGCGATTCTGAAAAACCTGTTATAATATATAGAAAAATGAGACCGCACGGCGTTTTGCCGTGCGGTTTTTGCTTTTATTAAGCACCTCTTAATCGATCCTTAATGCATTGCCAAATTGAATCTTAAGCAGGGCGCGAATATAATGGTCTCAACAAAACGAAAGCGGACGCCGCTGCCGATCGCCGGCAGGAAAACGCTTCCTACAAAAACCGGAACCGTCTGTTGTAGAATGTGCTTGCAACAAAACAAACGGAGAAAAAAAGGAGATCATACCCATGAAAAACATTAAGAGAACCATCGCCCTCATCTGCGCAATCATTACGCTTCTTGTCTGCTTCAGCAACTTCGCGAGCGCGGCAACCGTCAGCAAGGACAAACAAAGCGTCACCGGCATCCGCGGCGGCCAGACCGTCTATATCAAGACGAACACCGCGTGGAACACTAATTTCTGCGGCGGCCTTTACAGAACGAACGTCCGCATCTTCATCCCGATCGGCTACCGCGACCAGTATCAGAAGAGCGCCGCGTCCTCCGGCAAGCAGATCAAGATCACGACCTTCCAGCGCGCCGGGAGCAGCTGGGTCAGACAAAAGAACCTTTCCGGCAGCTTCTTCTGCAACGGCTATTCCGGTCTGCTGAACTGCGATTTGCGGCTCCCCGGCAAAGGCGTTCTGTATAAGATCGTCATCACGCCGGAAAAGCAGGGCACGGTCCGTACGCCGTCCGATATGACCGGCATCAAGCTGGATATCAACTACGGCACGATCGTCGGCGTGAGCTGAGAGGAACGCAACAAAACCTGTCATCAACAGTAAGACAGCCTGATCAACTGTAAGCTGTTTATGAAAAAATACAAAACTGATATCAAAAACAGAAAAGGAGTCAACCAACAATGAAAAAAGCCAAAAGAATCATCGCCATGCTCTGCATCGTAGCAACCATTATCACCTGCATCGGATTAACTGCCGGCGCAGCGAGCATCAGCGGAAACAGACACACAGCAACCGGGGTCAATGCCGCACAGTCGGTCTATATTACCTCCAACAACGGCTGGAACACGGAATTGTTCGGCAACACCTATCGGACGAAGATTCAAATCAAACTCGGTGCATCGTATTATGAGTATTTTCAGTATAACCTTTCCACCGGCAGCGTCGCCAAGATGAAGGTTATGATCTATAAAAAATCAGGCAATGCCTGGTCGCTCTACAGCCAGGGCACCTATAACTGCAACAACCGCGGATATATCAGTTCCGGCTCAAGCGCAAAAACGTTCGTGCTGCCGGGGAAAAACGTGAAATATAAGGTGTCCTTTGCTCCGGTCGTGGGCGAACCGGTTGCGTCATTTATCGGCTACTCCAGACCGGCAAATCTGAACAACATGACCGTTGCAATTACTTCGTACGGCACAATCACCTCTGTGTCTTAAAACGGAGCGTTCCATAAAAGACTGCTGCACCCTTGGAAGGATGGTGCAGCAGCCTTTTTTATGAAGTTTATTTGTCGGCGGTCTCTTCTATATACGCTTTGTGCTCGCGATGGAAGAACTTTTCCTCCGGCTTGAGATCGAGACCGATCGTGCCGCCGGGGTTCATCAGATAATCCGGGTCGAAATAGTTTTTCAGCGTGCGGATCACGCCGTATTCTTTTTCGCCGAGATAGCCCTCGAGCCACGGTGCGAACATCTTGCCGATGCCGTGGTGGTGGCTGATCGCCGCGCCGCTCTTCTGGATCGCGTCGAGGATCGTTGCGTGGTAGCGGCGAAACTCCTCCTCGTCCTGCATCTTCGTCATAAAGATGAAGTAGAGGTTCGCGCCCTGCGGGTAGCAGTGGGACATGTGGGTCGTTACGATCGTGTTCGGCAGCGCGTGGCAGACTTCGCGGACCTCGCGGTGGACGCGGCCCATGTTGGACCAGTTGACGGTGCACTCCAGTGTGTCGATCATGAAGCCGAAATCCATCAGCGTGTCGCGCAGGTAGGGGTCGTTGAAGCGGCCCTTCTCCCATCCCTTGCAGACGAGGCCCGTCATCGGGATCGCGCCGTGCTTGCGGGCGATACGGGAGATGTTCTTCGCAACGTTCTTCGAAAAGCCTTTTTCACCGTCGGTGAAGCCGAGGAAGAGACAGCGCTCGAAATCCTTGTAGCCGAGCTTTTCGAGGATCGGCCCCAGCGGCGTTTCGTCCACGTTATACAGATGGAGCATCAGCGACGTTTCTTCGGGGTCCGACAGGCGGAAGACCGAAGAATAGCCGCTTTCGCACTGCATCATCTCGCGCGCGGCCTCCATCGCAATCTCCCAGTTCTTGAACATATAGGAAAAGCGCTTGCGGTTTTCGGGCATCCAGCGGAAGACTTTGAGCGTCACTTCGGTCAAAACGCCGAAGGTGCCCTCGCTGCCCATCATGATCTGGTTGAGATTCGGACCGGTCGCTTCGCGCGGATAGTGGCTCGTTTCGATCTTGCCGATCGGCGTCGCGTATTTTTGCGAGAGCACGATGTCGGCGATCGTGCCGTAGTAGGTGCTGTTCTGGCCCGCGCCACGCGTGACCGTCCAGCCGCCGACCGAAGAGTACTCGAACGACTGCGGGAAGTGTCCGCAGGTGTAGGCGCGCTTCGCGCCGAAGAGGGTCGGTGCGTTCTGCAGCGTCTCTTCCAGCTTCGGGCCGGACATGCCCGACTGCACGGTGATGGTCTGGTCGGTCTCGTTGAAGGCGATCACCTTGTTGAAGTTGCGGCGCATATCGAGCGAGACGCCGCCCTTGATCGGCTCCACGCCGCGCGTGACGGAGGAACCGCCGCCGTAAACGTACAGCGGAAGCTTGTGCTCGGTCACGTAAGAGACGATCGCTTCGATCTGCTCGCTCGTTTCAGGGAAGACGACCAGATCCGGCAGCGAATCAAAGCGGTGGTGCCGCATCCGCAGCAGGTCGTACATTGTCTGCCCGTAGGCGACGGCGAGCCGGTCGTAGTCGCTTTGTGAGACGTTCTGTTCGCCGACGATCGCGGCGATGGCGGCGACGTGCGCGGGGTCGATCTGCGGTGCGTGTTCCGGTCCGAGCTCCACCGGCTCCATGCCGATTTCGTCGTTATACTGCTTGAAGTCGTCGTCAGAAAGGTTGCACCGGGTCTTCACATAGTTGTAAAGGCTCTCTTTGGGATACTTGAAGAAATCCGGATCGCCCCAGCGGAAGATGGAACGGTAGCTGTTTTCGGGCGCGCGGTCCAACACCCAGTTCGGCTCAAAGCCGCGGTACGGTTTCGTGCTCATTGCGTATTCCTCCTGTTCGTTTCTGCAATCGCTTTTTCGATCGGTTTCAGCCGCGGCGGCAGTTTGCTGTAAACGGCTTCATAATAGTCGCGATAGACGCTGTGCGCCTCCTGGCTGGGGGCGAAGGTGTCTTTTTGCTGTACCATGTGGGCGATCGCATCGTCATAATCCGCGAAGACGCCTTCTGCGACAAAGGCGACCATCGCCGCGCCGATCGCGCTCGCCTCGTGGGTCTGGATCCGGCTGACCGGCAGACCGAACACGTCGGCGGCAATCTGACAGACGACGTCGCTGCGCGCGCCGCCGCCGCCCGCGTACAGCGCGAGCACGGTCTGCTTCGACCGCTTCTCCATCGTGGAAAGCCCGTGATAGAGTTCCAGACAGATGCCCTCGATGATGGCGCGGTAGAGGTGGTGACGCGTGTGGTAATCGGCAAAGCCGACGATCGCGCCGCGGGCGTTCGGGTTCGTGATGCCCGGCGTCCAGAACGGCTGCAGCAGCAGGCCGCCGCTGCCCGGTTCAATGGCTTTGATTTGTTCGTCGAGGTACTGCTCGGTCGAGATGCCGCGCTTTTCGGCTTCACGCCTGTCGGCGGCGCCGAACTGCTCGATGAACCACGAGATCATCCAGAAGCCGCGGAAGACCTCGAACTCGGGATTGTACAGATCGTTCGGCACGGCGGGGTAGGCGGGCATGAACGGCTGCGGCTCAAAGTAGTCCTTTACCGCCATCTGCAGCGTGGCGGTCGTTCCGAAGGAGACCGCGGCGCGGTCGGGATGCACGACGGAAAGCCCCAGCGTTTCGCAGCCCTTGTCGGACCCGGCGGCGATCAGCGGCAGCCCGGCGGGAATCCCGGTTGCGGCGCTCGCTTCCTGGGTGATCGGACCGATTGTCTCGCCCGAGGGCACAAGGTCGCAAAGCTTTTCCTGCGGCACGTCGCACACGCAGCGCGAGAGCTCCTTGTCGCCCATCCAGCGGCGGTTTTTGTAGTCGAACGGCACATGACCGATCATGTTCGCCACGGAATCGACCAGCACGCCCGTCAGCTTATAGTGGAGATAGGCGGGGAGCATCACATACTTCGCGGTCTGTGCCCAAAGCTCCGGCTCGTTTTGCATCAGCCAGTTGGCGGCGGTCGCGCGGTAGAGGATCCTCACCGATTCGCCCATCCCGACAAGGGAGAACAGCGCCGATTTAAACGGCGGGATCTTGCCCTTGTCGTCCGCCTGCCGTTCGTCGAGCCAGAGAATGATGTCGCGCAGCGGGCGGTTCTCAGCGTCGAGACACAACACCGTGTCGCGGATACAGGTCAGCGATACCGCGATGACGCGGTCAATCTTGTCCTTGTTGCGCGCCAGCAGCTGTTTCGACAGCGCCGCGATCGCGTCGAAGTAGAAGTCGGGCGACTGCTCCGCCCAGCCGGGCTGCTTCGAAAAATAGGGCGTTTCATATTTCTTTTGGATCAGATCCTCGAAACCGCCGGTTTCGTTGACCAGCAGACACCGCGCACTCTGCGTGCCGATGTCAAAGGTCAGAACAAGGGGATGCTCCATCATGACGTTCTCCTTTCGCTTTCCGTTTCTTTTAAGATATTGCTCGTCGCGATGACGTCCGCCTCGAGACCGAGCACGTTTTCCAATACGATATCGCCGCGGCCGAGCCGTGTGTTGACCGTTGTGCGGTTGATCTCCGCCATCACGTCGAAGATGCGGTCCTTCGGAATCTCTTTTGAGACCCGGACGGGCAGCACCGGCACGTCGGGAAAGGCGGTGCGCACCGTGGTGCAGATCGTACGGCGCGGGTCGCGTATTTCGCTTTCAGCGAAGGCGGCGCCGCGTTTACAACCGTTGCCGGTGATCTGCAAGCTGCCGTTCTCTTCGGTGATCTGCATCCGGCAGCCGCGCGGGCAGACGATACAAACCAGTTCTTTCATGTTTGCGCCTCCTGTTCCTGCCGCTTGAGGGAGAAGCGGACCACGCTGTTTTCGGCAAGGCCCCAGTTGCGCGGCTGCAGCGTCAGCTGCTCCATCTCCGGCGGGCGTAAAAATGCGTAGCGCTTCGTGAAGACGGGGGTATCGTCCACTGTAATTTCGAGCGTACAGCCGTTTTCCTCGCTGCGGGAGCGGAAATAGACCGTGAGGTCGCCGTCGAGGTCGCCGAGGTCGAGCTTCTGCGGCACCAGATAGAGCAGGTCGTCCGACGGCTGCAGATCGATCAGCCGCCGTTCATGCGGCTGATACAGCGCGGCGGCTTTGCCCGCCTGCTCGGCGTTTGCCGAGACATAGTCCACAAGGTCGTTGACGTGCAGCGCGTTGCCGCAGCAGAAGACGCCGTCAACGCTCGTCATGCACCGTTCGTCGCAGACAGGACCTTTCGTGCGCGGATCGAGCCGGACGCCGAGAGACTCCGCCAGTTCGTTTTCGGGGATCAGCCCGACCGAGAGAATCAGCGCGTCGCAGTCAAGGCGGCGCTGTGTACCGGGAATCGGCGTCATGCGGTCGTCCACCTCGGCGATCTCCACGCCCTCGAGCCGGTCCGCGCCGAAGACGCGCGTCACGGTATGCGATAAATACAGGGGAATGTTATAGTCATACAGGCACTGATGCAGGTTGCGCGTCAGGCCGGAGGGCGTCGGCTTCGCTTCATAGACGCCGAGCACTTCTGCGCCCTCGAGGGTCAGGCGTCGCGCCATGATCAGCCCGATATCGCCCGAGCCGAGGATCACGCAGCGCTTCGCCGGCTGCAGCCCGAGCAGATTGGTGAAATGCTGCGCCGTGCCGGCGGTGAACACGCCGGCGGGGCGGGTGCCGTGGATAAACACCTGCTTTGCCGTCCGTTCGCGGCAGCCTGTGGCGAGGACGAGCGCCTTTGCCGTTTCGACCGTGACGCCGCCGCGACTGACCGTGTGAACGCGAAAGCCGTCGCCGGTGTTGTCGATTTTGGTGACGAAGGTCAGCGTTTTGACGTCGATTGCTCTTTGCCGCAGCTCGTCGATGAACCGTTCGGCATATTCGGGACCACTGAGCTTTTCGCCGAAGCGCAGCAGACCGAAGCCGTCGTGGATGCACTGTTTGAGAATGCCGCCCAGTCTTGCTTCGCGCTCAATTAAGAGGACGTTCGCGCCGTTGTCGCTGGCGCTGATCGCCGCCGCGAGCCCTGCGGGGCCGCCGCCGATCACGATCACATCATGGAAGGATGCATTCATGGCGCGTCACCTCCTTCGCCGTCTTTCGTCTGACCGTAGGTGATTACAGATGCGTTCGACGATTTGCGGACGTCGGACAGCGCCGTGCCGCAAAACTCCGCGATGATCTTCGTCACAAGCGGCGAACAGAAGCCGCCCTGACAGCGCCCCATCCCGGGACGCACACGCTTTTTGATTCCGTCGATCGTCGGCACGCAGATCGGGGACCGCAGCGCGTCGAGGATCTCGCCCTTGCTGATCTCTTCGCAGCGGCAGACGATCTCGCCGTAGTCAGGGTTCTCGCGGATCAGCGCGTCGCGGCTTTCGTCGTCCATCTCGCGCAGGACAGGCACGCCCTTGCGGACGGGATTGAAGTCCGGGTTTTCTGCGACGGTCTGCGTCTTTTGCAGCAGTTCGACCGCCATCTTCGCCACGTCGATCGCGACGGCGGGCGCGGTCGTCAGTCCCGGCGACTGGATCCCGGCGCAGTGGATCAGATTCTCGGTCCGGCGTCCCGGTTCGATCACATAGTCCTCTTCGAACGTCGGAGCGCGCACGCCGGTAAAATAGGTAATAATGTCGCGCTCCGAGAGCGGCGGCAGCGTGATCTTTTGCTTATCGAACACCGTGCGGATGCTTTCCGGCCGCGTTTCGGTGTTTTCTTTTTCGTTTGTCTCGACAGCGTCCGGTCCGGCGAGGAGATTGCCATGCGCCGTGCGCATGACGCCGCCGCCCTTGGAGTGGTTCTTGCCGTGGAGATGCAGATCCTTGACCGAGGCGATTGAATGCATATAGGCGCCGGTCTTTTTGTCGAGGATCGAGTTGGTACCGCGGCGCGGGTGGATCGAATAAAAGCGGTCGTGCGCCATCTTCGCGATCTCTTCGGCGAACACGCCGGCGGCGTTGATGACGAGCTTCGGGTGCAGCGTTCCGCGGTTGGTCCGGACGGCGGTGATACGCCCGTCCTCGACCGTCATATCCAGTACGGCGGTGTTCAGCGCGACTCTGGCGCCGTTCGTAACGGCGTTTTCCGCGAACGCGATCGTCAGCCCGTAGGGGCAGACGACGCCCGCGCTGGGGTTATAGATTACGAACTTTGTGTCTTTTGTCATCTGCGGTTCGCGCCGCAGCAGTTCTTTGCCCGACAACAGGACGGTGTCCTCGATTCCGTCGTGGTGCTTGCGCCAGAAGGCGTACAGCGCGATCAACGGGAACAGCGCCCACGATTGGAACAGGACATACTGCCCGATGCGGGAAAACGGGACGTCCAGCTGCCGGCAGACGTCTTCGTACATCCGGTTCGCCCGGCGGATATATTTGTGCTTGAGCGAGCCCTTGCCGAGGTCGATCCCGGGGTGGACTTCGCCGTCGTTGCGGCCCGACGCCTGCAGCGCCAGATCGGCTTCCTTTTCCACGAGCAGCACGTCGAGCTTCCACTTCGTCAGTTCCCGCGCGATCGAGGCGCCGGAAATGCCTCCGCCGATCACGAGTACGTCGGGGGCGTCGCCCTCGAGCGAAAGATCGCTGTCTTCCGGCAATCGCATCGGACGGTCGGGGGCGCCGGTATAGACAATATCGTTCAGCACATGGCGGGTGCTGTTCTTTTCCGCCGCGCACTGACAGGCGGCGATCACGTCCGCCCAGTCGGCGAGTTCGCCTTTCAGCACGACGCAGCCGTTTTCTTCCGCCGCTAAGACACGGCCGCCGAACTGCTTTTCTAAACGCCGGTTCAATGTCGAAAGTTTCATGCTTCGCCTCCGATCCTGTTTTCTCACGTCTATCATACACCGCGCGCGCCGGTTTGTCAATCAGCGCCGCAGTAAGACTTTTTTATTGACAGCACGGCGCGTTTTATATTATAATTGAAGCAGAAAACCAACGGGAGGGAATACCATGAAATACACGATTCTCGCAAAGCTGCGCCAGTGGTTCGCCGCGATCGCCGCGCTGCTTGCCGCGCTCTGCGCCGGCAAGACGCCGCCCGCGCCGGAGCCGGTGCGCCCCGCCGCCAACACGGTGAGCGCCTACAGCGCCGAAAGCGCGGACTACCGGCTGGATATCGACGCGGACGCTGCGGAAGGGGAGATCAGCGATTTGCTGTTCGGGATTTTCTTTGAGGACATCAACTTCGCTGCAGACGGCGGTCTCTACGCGGAAAAGGTCGTCAACCGCTCGTTCGAGTTTACGACGTTCGCCCGCGGCGACCAGCTGTACGGCTGGAGCGCGGTCGGCGGCGCAGATGTTCGCGTCGAAACCGAAAAGCCGGCAGAGGCGCTGAACGAAAACAACCCGAATTTTGCTGTTGTGACGAACAGCGGCGACACGCCCGCGGGCCTTGCGAACCGCGGCTTTCTGGACGGGCTGAGCATTGACAAAGACGCGGCATATAAGCTGTCGTTCTACGCGAAAAGCGCGGACTACACCGGTCCCGTCACCGCACAGCTCTGTGTCGGCGAAACGGTCGCCGCCGAAGGCACAGTCGATGCGATCGGCGCGGAGTGGACGAAGTACACGCTGACCCTTACAGCGACCGAAACGGCGCACGAAAACGTGACGCTGCGCCTGCTTTGCGGCAAGGGCACGGTCTGTTTCGATATGATCTCGTTATTCCCGGCCGATACCTTCAAGGGGCGCGAAAACGGGATGCGCAAGGACCTCGGCGAAATACTCGAGGCGATGCATCCGCGCTTTCTGCGGTTCCCGGGCGGCTGCGTGATCGAGGGCTACGATAAGGCGACTGCCTACAGCTGGAAAGATTCGATCGGCGTCGGCAGCGACGGTCTGCCGCTCGATTTCAACGGGACCTACGGCGATGTGGCGGCGCGCAGGCAGGGAATCAACATCTGGACGGACGTCGCCGCGACGGACGATCCGTGGCCGAGCTTTATGAGCTACGGGCTCGGGTTCTATGAATACTTCCAGCTTGCTGAAGACCTCGGCGCTGCGCCGGTGCCGGTGCTCAACTGCGGTCTGTTCTGCCAGATGCGCGGCAGGGGACCCGTCGCGATGGACGACCCCGCCTTCGCGCAGTATGTGCAGGATATGCTCGACCTTGTGGAGTTTGCCCGCGGCGACGCGGATTCGACCTGGGGCAAGGTGCGCGCGGCGCTCGGACACCCGGAGCCGTTCGACCTCCCGTTTATCGCGATCGGCAACGAAAACGAGGGCAGCGACTACTATGAGCGCTTTACCGCGTTCCGCAAGGCGTTCGACGACGCAAAGGCGGAGAACCCTGCACTGTATGACGGCATCGAACTGATCTATTCCGCGGGCGCGTCCGACGCGACCCACGGCGCAAACTATATCAAGTCCTATGAATACGCCGAACAGTGGCTGAACGCCAACCCGGGCAAAACGGCGCTCGACTTTGCCGGCGCGACAGACCAGCACTACTATAACGACCCGGAGTGGTTCCTGCAGAATGCGGATTACTATGACCGCGGTGTTTACGGCAGGACCGACGACGCCATCACCGCCACGCGCTACGGCGGCGCGATCCCGGTCTTTTTGGGCGAATATGCCGCGCGGTCGAACCGCCTGCGCGCCGCGCTTGCCGAAGCCGCGTATATGACCGGTCTCGAGCGCAACGGCGACATCGTCCGGATGGCGGCGTACGCGCCCCTCTTCGGCAACCTCACCGCGACGCACTGGTCGCCGAACCTGATCTGGTACAACAACCACCAGGTCACCGGCTCCATCAACTACTATGTCCAGAAGCTGTTCATGCTGAACCAGGGCACGACGCTGCTGCACGCCACGCTCGACGGCGCTGCGGTCCCGCAGGCGGACATCGTCGGCAAGATCGGCGTCGGCACGTGGTACACGTCGGCGGCGTTCGACAACGTCAAAATCACCGATAACAAGACCGGACGCGTCCTCGACCGCGACCGCTTCACCGTGCCGGGCTATTTCGTCAACTGGAAGACCCCGACCGACGGCAAATGGCGCACGAAGAACGGCAGACTGGTACAGCTCGAAACGTCGATGAACTACTCCAACACCGGTTCGGTCGCCTACTTCGGCGACGAGACCTGGTCGAACTACACCTATGAGCTCGACGCGGAAAAGCTGGACGGCGAAGAGGGTTTCATGATCTCCTTCGGCGTCAAGGACACCGACAACAACATCATTTGGAACATCGGCGGCTGGCAGAACACGGTTTCCTGTCTGCAGATCATTGAAAACGGCGAGAAGACCGGGCAGATCCCCGGTACGGTGAAACCCTTCACCGCCGAGGAGGGGAAGACCTATCACCTGAAGATCGTCGTGGACGGCAGACGTATCCAATGCTATATCGACGATGCGCTGTATGTCGATTTCAAGACCGGCTCCGACAGCGAAGCCGAAGCCTATCAGGTCGTTTCGACCGACGAGAGCGGCGACGTGATCGTCAAGCTCGTCAACGTCACCGACAGCGACCGCACCTTCGCCATTCAGCTCGACCAGGCGGTCGCCGCCACAGCGCGGGTGTCGCAGCTCAAGGGCGACAGCCTCGACAACGACAATATCCTCGGTCAGCCGGAAGACTGCAAGATCGAGGACTTCACACTTGACGGCGTCTCCGATCAGTTCAACTACACCGTTCCGCAGTATTCCGTGACGGTGCTGCGGCTGTCGAGATAACAGAAAGATGCATGAAAAACACCGCCTGCGGATTTTGTCGCGGGCGATGTTTTTTGTGCAAGGTGATCGATTATTTTCCATGCCAGTCTTGCTTTTTGGGAAAAATATCAGTATAATGAAGATGAACCGCAGATTCCAACAAGGATCGTGATCCAAGGGAGGTCTATCTTTATGAAAACAGGAAAACAGATGCTTTCGGTCTTGCTTTCCGTGCTTTTACTGCTCGGCACGGTGGCGTTCGCGCTGCCCGCGGCGGCGGAAGAAACGCCGGCTTATGACGTCGGCGACGTGATCGAATACGGCACCTATCCGCAAAGTCTCGTGACGGATGCGGCGCTGCTGGCAGTTTTACCGACGCTGCCCGGTACGTGGAACATCTACGAATACGAGGGCACCGCCACCAACAGCGAGGGTTATACTTATCCGGTGGCGTTTGCGGGGATGCAGTATATCGACGTCGTTTACCGGAACGTCAAATACAGGGGCGTCAAAATCGACGACTACAGACCGTTCACGGTCCCGCAGGGGCAAAGTGAAGGCAGCACGCAGGAACAGAACGGCTACACCGCCGGCACCTACTGGTTCCGCTATGACCCGCTGCGCTGGCGCGTCCTTGATCCGGAAACAGGTCTCGTCATGAGCGACACGGTCATTGACAGCCAGCCGTTCACCCAGTATATGGATCCCAACGCGGCCTACTATTACAGCTCCATGGGAGAATACGGGCTGCATTACGGCTATCTGCAGAACGGTTCTGTCTCCGGCGTTTTCGCGAGCATCACCGACTGGCTGAACGAAGACTTTTTGAGCGTCGCTTTCAGCCCGGCGCAGCAGGAGAATATCCTTTCAGATACGCAGGTGAACGATTACTGGCTTATCGGCAACGGAACCGTCAGCCAGGACGGCAACGGGTATCACAAATATGACGCGACCGCGACCGAAGGCAAGATCTTCCTGCCTGCATGGGACGAGGTTTCCGACGCCGCGGCCGGGTTCAACGCGGACGGCAACGCCGCGGACGCCGCGCGAACGCTCGGCGGCAGCGACTACGCAAAGGCGCAGGGGCTGGAAGTCTTCGGCGACGGAGAGACCGCCCGCTGGCTGTTGCGTACGATGAGCAGATATTTCAACGCCAGATGCGCAAGCCAGATCGATGAAACCGGCATGGGGATCGCGCATCCCCGCACGGACGACAGATACAGCCGCTACGGGATCTGCCCGATGATGCGGATGGAAGTGATCGTCAGCGAAGGCACCGGGGAATCGCTGCTGCACACGGGTGACAACTTCTATTTCGGCGCCTATCCGCAAAGCAGAGTCACCGACGCCGACACGATCGCCGCGCTCAACGCGCGTCTGCCGTACGCGCAGCAGCACCCGCTGACAATGTACACCTATTCCTGGAACTACGTCGCGGACAAGTATATCGACTATGCGGATATGATCGTCGGCACGCAGAAATACAGAGCAAAAATCCGCTATATGGATATCGTGACTCCGCCGACCGGGAACGCGACGGTGGATGAATACACCGACTACGACTATCACTATACCGACGGCGACCGGGAAAAGTACGTCTCCTATTACCTCTTTGAACCGCTGCTGTGGCGGCTTCTTGACCCTGAGACCGGTCTTTCCATGTGCGAAGGCATCGTGGAATCGCTGGTGTATCAGAACGTCCATATCCGGATCCCCGATCCGAGTGATCCCGATGAGCAATACTGGTACTGGGACGCCTGGGGCAACGAGGAAGAAACCCGCTATGCGACCGATTATACGATCAGCAATATCCGCCCGTTCCTGAACAACGACTTCTATAACACGGCGTTCACCCCTGCGCAGCAGGAGAAGATCGTCACCACAGACCTTGACAACACGAGCATGATGACCCTTGCGGGCACGACGGGTTACGAACAGTACGACTGGGATAGCTGCAGCGACAAGGTGTTCCTGCTCTCCTCCGCAGAGGTCATGAACCCCGATTACGGGTTCTCACCCGACGCCATGGAAAAAGACGACGCCCGCGTTCTTCTGGGCAACGATTATGCCGGATATACCAATCCCAAATCGTACAATAATCTGTGGATCTTGCGCAATGCCGCCGACATGTACCCAAGCAGACGTCCGAATTCCTGTTCGTACTACGGACAGGTCAGCAACACGGGAAGCTGGGCCAATGAGCTCCAACCGATCTGCCCGGCAATCTGTCTGACCGAGGTTGACAACGACCTTTCCGCCGCAACGGTGGAGTGTACCGACCATGAACCGACCGTCGTAACCACGACCCCCGCCACCTGCACACAGCCGGGCGTCGGACAGGAGGTCTGTGCGCTTTGCGGCGCGGTGCTGAACGAAGCCGTTACGATTCCCGCCCTCGGGCATGATCTGGTGCAGCACGAAGGGCAGGCTGCCACCTGCGGCGCAGGCGGATGGGCGGCGTATGAGACTTGCTCGCGCTGCGACTACACGACCTATCGGGCGATCGGACCGACCGGCGCGCACAACTGGACGTGGATCGTCGATACCCCCGCCACCTGCGGCACGGCAGGCGAGAAGCACGAGGCCTGCGACGGCTGCGGTGCGACGCGCAGCGAAGGCACGACGATTCCGGCGACCGGCGAACACAGCTGGAGCTGGACCATCGACACCGAGCCGACCTGCGGTACGGCAGGCGAGAAGCATGAGGTATGCGACGGCTGCGGTGCAACGCGCAGCGAAGGCACGACGATTCCGGCGACCGGTACGCACAACTGGAAGTGGGTCGTCGATACTGAGGCAACCTGCGGCACGGCGGGCGTCAAGCATGAAGAATGCAGCGGCTGCCATACGAAGCGGAACGAAAACACCACGATCGATCCCACCGGCGTCCACGTCTATTCCGCCGCGACAATCAAAGACGCGGCGCTGAAATCGGCCGCCGCCTGCGCGCGGAACGCGGTGTACTACTATTCCTGCAAGGATTGCGGTGCCGTGGAAAAGAACGACAGCCACACCTTTGAAGCAGAGGGCACCGCGCTGCGGCACGTGAATTCCGACTGGATCATTGACAGCAACGCGACCTGCAAGGTCGAAGGCAGCAAACACATCGAGTGCACCGTCTGCCACAAAGTGCTGGAAACACAGACGATCGAAAAACTGTCGCATACGCCGAAGACCGTACCCGGCAAAGCGGCCACCTGCAAGGAAACCGGTCTGACCGACGGCGTTGTCTGCAGCGTCTGCGGCGATGTGATCCAGGCGCAGACCGTGATCGGCAAAACCGCCCACAAGTGGAACGGCGGCGCCGTGACCACACAGCCGACCTGTACGGCGGCGGGCGTCAAGACCTACACCTGCACCGTCTGCGGCGACACGAAGACCGAAGCGGTCGCAGCCCTCGGCCACGCCTGGGGCGGCTGGGTCGTCACCAGACAGCCGACCTGTACGCAGGAGGGGCAGCAGACCCGCACCTGTACCCGCGACGGCAGCCACAAGGAGACCAAGCCGATCGCGAAGAAGAGCCACACCGATAACGGCAGCGGCTACTGCAAAGACTGCGGCGCCGATCTTCAGGCTTCGCAGCGCTGCAAGTACTGCGGACAGATCCACACCGGTCCGTTCGCGTGGCTGATCAAATTCTTCCACAGCATCTTGGCAATCTTTAAGCGATAACCGACAATAGCGGCGGGGCTGTCTCTTTCAGGGGCAGCCCCGGTTTTCTTTTTTGAAAGCGCGTGCAGAGCATGCGCTTTTTTGATGCTTTTTTCCAAAATTCCGCAGTTCACTCCCTGCAATTGGCTTTCTACTCCCTGCGCTCTTGCGTTCCTGCCATACCGGTGCTATAGTGAAAGCGGTGACAAGCCAAAACGATTATTTCAATAAGGAGAGATACCTATGAAAAAAACCAAACGTCTGCTATCCATCTTTTTGGCGGCGCTGCTGCTGTTTTCCTGCGCTGCGTCCGGCGTGACCTCGCTGACGGCTATGGCAGCCAACGATGAACTGGCGGGAGAAGATTACAACCTGAAGCTCATGATCCCCGACATGCTGTCGTTCCAAAGCAGTGAACAGCTGCAGTGGAGCTATGCGCCCAACCTGACCGCCTATCCGAATCTTACAAACGTATACCTTGCCCGCAACGAAAGAGAGGCCTGCCAGGTCTATTTCTATGAAAAAGGCGACGGCCGCGACCTGCGGCTGGAGGTCACGCCCTATGTCAACGACAAAGGCGAGATCCTGCCGCACGAGATCTTCAACGAACACTTCTTTATCATCACCAATGTCTGGGACAAACCGGCGGCCGAAGCGCTGGTGCCCTATGGCGGCGAAACCGTCCATGTGGATCCGGAAACATGCGCCACCTTCTATGTGGAGCTGCGCGCCGCCAAGGATCAGGCCCCCGGCGTCTACAACGCGACCTACACGCTTTATGACGGCGACGACGTGATCCGCGCCGTGGACGTGACCGCAACGGTCTGGAACTTCGCCATTCCCGAAGCGCACTACAGCACGATGGTCGGCGGTCTGTATAATTCCAACTCCGGCTACGGAACAACAAAGGGCTTTTTGGAAATGAGCGGCATCAGAATGATCGGCAACGAGATTGCGGAAGAAGACAAAGCAGAAGCCGAACGCATTCTGGAGGGCTGGCAGGAATTTTTGCTGGACCACGGCGTCACCCCCTATGAGCTGCCGCGCTTTTTGATCGACAACGATGCAACGGCGGCAAAGCTGACTGCCGCCGACCCGCGCCGCAAGGCTGTGGCGGTTCCGCTGTTCAGATCCGGCACAGACGTCTCCGCCAAAGGAAAAGCCGTCATCGCGCAGTATCAGGCGCTGAAAGGCGACAGCGATTATCTTGCAGACAAGCTGTATTTCTATCCGGACGACGAACCCGGCTGGACCTCCGACAATGACGCGGCGGCCATCACGGCGCTTGTGGGCAACATCAAAGCGCTTTGGCCGAACGCCCATATGGTGATTCCGATCAACACCTACAGCGCCTATGCGTATCAGAGCCCGAAGATCCGGGAGCTGACCGATATTTTTTGCCCGAATCAGGTCATGCTGAACGGCCACCAGGATGTGTTTGACGATTTCACCGACGGCTCATGGCACCGCACCTGGCGCTACCTTTGCAACGACCACACCGGCTGCATCGCCTCGCTGCGCTGGGGCAAGACCCCGATGGGCGTCTGCCTGCGCGCCCCGTTCTGGCAGGCGGAGGCGCTCGGCTCCAACGGCCTTTTGAACTGGAACATCGGCTATGTGCCCTATCAGCAAAACGGGAAGCCCTATGACATCTGGGGCACACAGTCGATCTATCCGAAAATGAACGGCGCCGGCATCAACGGCGAAGCGATCATCGTGTTTGAAAGCAAATCGCTGGGCCTTGACCCGGCCACGCCGATCGCCTCGCTGCGCTTGAAGCACATCAACGACGCGCAGGACGACTACGACTATCTGGAACTGGCCAAGGAAGCCTTCGGCACCGGCTCGGATTCCCCCTATACCCGGGCGCTGAACAAGGTGTTCCAGTATTACACCTCCAAGGGCAACAAATACATCTTCTCGTGCGAAACCAGCGCCTGGCCGGACGGCGGCAACTATGAATGGGTCGCCCATTACGGCATGGACTTCGTCAACGCACGCCTGATCCTCGGCAACGCGCTGAGCGAAGCGTGGACGGAAGACGAGCAGATGCATCAGTACGGCGACTGGGAGACCGTGGTGGAGCCCGACGCGACCCACAACGGCCTGCAGATCCGCACCTGCGCGACCTGCGGCGCGGAAGAAAGCCGCAAGCTCGACCCCTCGACTGCCTGCACCCACAGCTTCGACGCCTACACCCCGGTCGACGCCGACAATCACAGCGGCGTCTGCACCCTCTGCGGCGAAACCGTGTCTCTGCCGCACACGCCCGGCGAACCCACGCAGGAGCATGTCGTGAATGCGACCTGCACCGCCCCGGGCAGCTATGACGAGGTGATCCGCTGCGCCGACTGCGGCTATGAGCTCAGCAGTACGCCGAAGACCAACGCGCTTTTGCCGCACACCTACGGCACCTGGGTCGCCGAACAGGCAGCGACCTGCAGCGCGACGGGCGTCAAGGGTCACTATCAGTGCAGCGTCTGTCAGAAATATTTCGACGCGAACAAGAACGAGATCACGGATCTGACGATCCAGAAGAACGCGGATAACCACGCCGGACCGATGAGGACCGACAACCAGAAGGCTGCGTCCTGCAGCGAGGAAGGCTACACGGGCGACACGGTCTGCACCGCCTGCGGCAATACCGTCACACGCGGCACGGCGATCGGCAAAACCGCCCACCAGTGGAACAGCGGTACTGTGACCACACAGCCGACCTGCACGGCGGCGGGCGTCAGGACCTATCAGTGCAATAACTGCACCGCGACAAAGACCGAAGCGGTCGCGGCCCTCGGCCACGCCTGGGGCGGCTGGGTCGTCACCAAGCAGCCGACCTGTACGCAGGAGGGGCAGCAGACCCGCACCTGTACCCGTGACGGCAGCCACAAAGAAACGCAGCCGATCGCGAAGAAGCCGCACACCGACAACGGCAGCGGCTACTGCAAGGACTGCGGCGCCGACCTCAAGGCGTCACAGCGCTGCAAATACTGCGGCGAGATCCACGGCGGCACATTCGGCTGGCTGATCAAGTTCTTCCACAGCATTTTGGCAATTTTCAAACGATAAGGGGATCCGACAAAGAGACCCGGGCACGACGCCCGGGTCTTTTTGCGTTGCCGGTGCTTTACATGCCGCGGAAAGTGTGCTATAATCAGAACAGTCACTGGGCGCGATGTGGAACGCGTCCAAAAAGGGAGGTTCGTCGTTTATGAAAAGATCCCGCAGATGGATTCTGTGCCTGCTCGCGGTTGCCGCAGTGCTGACTGTATTGACGCTGTCCGCGGCGGCGGCGCCCGCAAAACCCGGCACCCATGCGGACAGCGCGGTTTGCAAATCCCATCCCGGTACGCTCTTGACGCTCTCGGAGATCGAAGAAACCGCAGCAAAAAGAAATGCCGGAACGCGGCGCGCGCCGGCGATCGACCCGACGACCGCCGATCTGCCGCTGCTCGTGATCGTGATTGGTTTCAACAATATGCCGTACCGCAATGATTTCAACTGGGCGCAGGAGATCTTCTGCGCCGACAGATCGCTGGCAGAGTATTATACGGATATGTCCTTCGGCAAATTCACCTTCACTCCCGTGCAGGAGCAATCCGCCTATGACGGCGAAAGCAACACGAACACATCCGACGCCGTCAACGACGGGATCGTTCATGTGACGCTGCCGACCGCGCACGCGGACTGGCGGCTGGAGGACACGCTGCTCACCGCTGCGGACCGGGCGGCGAACCAGTCGCTTTCCGAGGCGCTGATCGCCGCGATCGAAGCGGCGGACGCTTACGTGGATTTTTCCGTCTATGACGTGAACAGCGACGGCGCGATCAAAACGGATGAGATGGCGCTCGGCTTCGTCGTGGCGGGGTACGAGGCAAGTTCCTCCTCCGGCTATCCCCACGGCAAGGCGTATTACCTCTGGTCAAACGCCTATTCTTTGCAGGAAACCAAAGCGCTGTACGGTTTCACCTTTGATTTGCCGGATCCGGACGGCGTCACGGTCAATTCCTATATCGCCATCTCCGAACAGGAGGACGACAATACGCAGGAGCCGATCAGCACGCTGGCGCATGAACTGGGGCATTATCTGGGTCTGCCGGACCTCTACGATACGCTGTACAGTTACAGCGGAGAATGGATCAAATATGACGTTTCCGACCTCAGTCTGATGAGCGGAGGACTGTACGGCGTCGACCCGGACACCGGCGCGCGGACCCCGTATTCTCTGGATGCCTGGAGCCGCGCCGTGCTCGGCTGGGCGGAGCCGGAGACCGCGGGTCTGACGGGGGACTATACGCTGACTGCGCAGAACTATGAAAACGACGCCGATTACAGTATGCTGCGCATCGACACGCAGCACGCCGGCGAATACTATCTGCTGGAAAACCGCAGCTTTCTCAAATGGGACGCGGGGTTGGCGGATGAATATGGCCGCGACAACGGCGGTATCATCCTGTGGCACATTGACGATGCTGTGATCGAGCAGTATTTCGACGCGAACAAGGTGAATTCCGTCAAGCACCGGCCCGGCGTGATGCCGCTGTATGTGGAGCTTTCCAACGACGCCTATACGTTTATCGGCGGAAATTCGAGAGATAAGGTGTATCTGGAAAAGGTGTTTTTTGATCAGACGATCTGGAACGAACAGTATGCTTCCATGGGTACGTCGCTCGACCTGCCGCTGTACGGGACCGGCAGCAGCGCCAATCTGCGCAGCGGACGCACGCTTTCCGGCACCGAAGTGAGGTTTCTCTCCGAGCCCGCTTTGTCTATGCAGGTGCGGATGAATCCGGATCTTCATATCCACGCGGGGGTCTATACCGTTGTGAACGAGCCGACCTGTACCGACGCCGGCGCAGCGTATTATCTGTGCGAGGGCTGCGGCAAATACTTTGCGGACGAAGCCTGCACCGTAGGGATCGACGCGCCCTTCACACTCGATCCGCTCGGCCACGACACGCCCGTTTTTACGGTGGCGGCACAGCCGACCTGTACCGGCTCCGGCGCCGCGTATTACCTGTGTGAGCGGTGCGGCAAACACTTCGCGGACGCTGCCTGCGCCAATGAGATCGAGACGTCGTTTGCGCTGGCTCCGCTCGGCCACGCCTGGGGCGGCTGGACCGTGACAAAACAGCCGACCTGCACGCAGGAGGGGCAGCAGACCCGCACTTGTACCCGCGACGGCAGCCACAAAGAAACGCTGCCGATCGCGAAAAAAGCCCACACCGATAACGGCAAGGGCTATTGCAAAGACTGCGGCGCCGACCTCAAAGCGTCACAGCGCTGCAAATACTGCGGCGAGATCCATACCGGCACGTTCGGCTGGCTGATCAAGTTCTTCCACAGCATACTGGCGATCTTCAAACGATAAATCTGTACAGATACGGCACCCGCTCATGCAAAGGGCGGGTGTTTTTCGTCGATTGGCTTGCAAAACGGCGCGTTTCGTGCTACAATAAGGTATCACCCGAAAGGAGAGATCAACTATGACAAGACAGAAAAGAGCATGGATTTCCGTCGTGCTGTTCCTCGTGATTTTCGCGGGGCTGCTGATCACGGCGACCTTCACCGACCTGCGGGTCAGCGAGATCCTCACAAGCAAGGCGCTCGCCGCCCACACTTATCTGACCAACGAGAGCGCGTTCGGCGTCGCGTTCGAAGCGCTCGGCAGCGACCCGGTCTATCTTGCCTTTGCGTTCGCGTTCCAGATTTTGTTCTGGTACTGCCTGCGGCGCAAAACAATGCCGGCCGCGGCGAGAACGCTGCTTGCCTTTGTGATGGGCGTTTGCTCGGCGATCGCAAACTATGTGCTGGTCGATGACACGATGGGCTATATCGAAGAGCATATCACCGGCGAATACGGCGCGTTCGTGGAGCATGAGCAGCTGGAGACGCACGCGTGGCTGCTCGTGATCGTTATCATCACCGCGCTGGTGCTGACAGCGCTCGGCCTGCTCGCGACAAAGAACTTTTCCGACGCGCAGACGGAACGGCTGTTTTCGGTCGCGGTCGCGACGCTGGTCTTCCTCGTGGTTTCGACAATCGTGCTGCACGTCATCAAGAAACCGGTCGGCCGGATCCGTTTCCGCGCGATGAACGTTGCCGAAGCGGACCCCACGCTGGCGGACAGCTACGGCTTCTCCCACTTTGCCCGCTGGTTCGAACGCAACGGACAGTGGATCTCGAAGGATGAGATGCTGACGATGTTCGGCACGACAGACGCGCTCAAATCGTTCCCGAGCGGACACACCAACGCCGCTGGCGCCTCCTATTTCCTGCCGATGCTCAACGACGCGCTCCGGATCAAAAACAAGGGCGTGCGCGCGCTGATGTGGATCTGCCCGATCGTGATCACCGGACTGGTCGCTGTCAGCCGGATCATTGTCGGCGCCCACTTCTTCAGTGACGTCCTCGTCGGCGGAACCTGCGCGTTCGTGTGCATGATCATCAGCCGCGAGATCTTCGTCTGCAAGGGCGCAAATGTCAAGGCCATGTTCGGCAAAGAAGCCTGATAAGGGCTCCGTATTTTGCGAAGACCGAAAAGAAAAACAAATAACCATGAAAGAAAACAGAGCGCAGGAACGACCTGTGCTCTGTTCTTTTACGTTTCTTTGGATGGGCTGCGCCCATACCCGATTGTTGTTTTTCTTTTCTCGACGTTTTTTCGCCCTCGGCGTGCAAGAGCACAGCCTTCGGACGAAGAAAACGCCGTCTTCATCGAAATCCGGCAGCCCCCTCCCGGAAACGATGCACAGTGCACAGAGCGCAGGAACGACCTGTGCTCTGATCTTTTCTGTTTCATTGGATGGGCTGCGCCTGTCTCCGCCTGGTTCCGTTTCTTTCCACAGGCAGAAAGCCCGCGGGAGCAGGGGATTCGACGCTTTTTTCAGCCGATTTTACATGGTCATTCCATGATTTCTGCACAGTTTACGCGGACTTTTCCACAAAAATCACGGTGTATTCCACGTTTTCCGCGAGGTTTTCCACATGGTTAGCAAAGCGAAACCGCCCCTGTAAAGCGGTTATGCTTTACAGGGGCGGCCGTTTTTTCTTTTAATCCGTGCCGAGTGTCCGGCGCAAAAACGCCTGCGCTTCGGTCAGATCCCGCTCGTCGCGGAAGTTGTGACGGTAAAGTTCGATCAGATACTTTCCGTTGTAGCCGTGCCCCTCGAGCGCATCGAACAGCCGCGGGAAGGGGAACGCGCCTTTCCCGGGCGGCATACAGTCGTGGGTCATATCGCTGTCGCTCGCGTGAACATGCACGATGCTGTCGCCGACGGTCTCGATGAAGGCAAAGGGGTCCACCCCGGTGCGGTAGGCCTGCTTGAGGTCGAGCACCATGGCAAAATCGCGGCCGAGCGCCTTTTGCAGCATCTCCATGAACGCCGGGTCCTTGCCGACGTAGTGGACGACATTTTCGTGCGCCACCTGGACGCCGAAGGGCTTCGCCTTTTCGTTCAGCAGGAAGAGCCGCTCCGCGTAGCGCGCCGGCTCGATTTTGAGGTTCTTCGCCCCGTGGAGGACGAACAGATGCGCGCCGAGCGCTTCAGCCGCCTCGAAAAAGTGCGGGTAAAAGTCCAGACTGTCGCGGAACCGTCTCTCATATTCGCTGAAGAGCCAGAACCCCTCGGCGAACGACATGAACGGATGGATGGAGACGATCTCCATCCCGTAGTGATCTCGGATCGCGCACAGCTCCCGCAGCAGGTCTCCCTGCAGCTCGCTCGGCGTATTGAAAAAGATCTCCGCTGTTTTGGCGCCCGATTCGCCGATCCGGCGCAAAGAGACTTCGGTCTCCTCCGGATAAAAACACGACGACGACATCCCGATCCGCATGGCGATCCCTCCCTTTGGTTGATAGGTTTATTATAGCAAACGGCGACGGAAAAAGCAAGTTCGGCAGAAGAAAACAGGGCGCTTTCGCGCCCTGTCGTTGTTGGTTGAAAAGCTTTATCTGCTGCCCTTCCAGGAGGTGACAAACACCATGCGGAGCAGGAACCGCAGAATATCGCCGAAGATGGCGGTGGACATGATGTCGATCGGGACGATCTTCACATTGTCGCCGGTGATCTCATCATAATAGACCGAGTCGATCTTGTAGTTCTTAACGTCGTTCTCGTCGAAGGTATAGACACGCATCGAGCGGTGAGCGCCTCTGCCGTAGGCCGCGAAGCCCGTTCCGCCGTTGTAGCCCATGATAATGCCGTCGTCGGTCTTCATGATGAAGTGGTTCACATGGTCGTGGGCAAAGAACGCGCCGATGATGTCGCCCTTTTCGAGCCAGGCTTCGTATTCGCCGGACTTCGTGTCAAAGACCTCGGAGCAGGGCGCTTCGCCGACATAGTTGTCGTTGCGGACCATCCGGTCGGGATCCGTGAACATGTAGTCTTCTTTTTCCAGATACCACTTATAGTCGTTCAGACTGAAGATCGCGTCGTTCGCGTGCTTCGCGTCGGTCTGTTCGAGGCACTGATAGATCTCCTTGACGGGGACGTGCTGATAAACAACGGAAGGTACCACTTCACCGCCGTTGGCCGCTTTGAGCTCGTCGCTCTTATTCTTGTACCATTCGGTCGTTTCCGGATAGCAGCCGGTGTAGCCGTTGGCAAGACCGTCCTTGTTCTGCGAGTCGATCATATAGACGTTGAGCGCCATACGGCTGCCGTCGCTGCTCATGATCGGGATGTTGTACGTGCCGGGATCTTCCGTCTTGTTCTTGTCCCAGATGTTATATTCGAACTCATCGAACACCTGCATCTGCTCCAGCGTGGAAACCATGTCGTCCTTGTCGTGGTCGTGGTTGCCCGGGGTATAGGCAAACGGGACCTTCAGCTCGTTGAGGAGCGACGCGAGATTGCGCAGCGCCGTTTTTACGCGGGAGGCGTTCGCGCCGAGGAAGATGTCGTTGCAGACGTCGCCGGGAATAACGACGAGGTCGGGTTTCTCCTGCGCGACCGCGGCGCGGATGAAGGCCTCGGTGCGTTTGTTCAGCTTGTCGGTGTCCTGCGTGTCGTTGATCTGCAGGATCTTGAATTTGCCGTCGGTGTTGAACTTCAAAACTTTTTCTCCCTTGTCGTTGATTGTCGCTTTTTCCGCCGCGAACGCGACCGTGCAGCAGGAAAGCAGCATGATAACGGATAAAATGACTGCGAGTGCTCTTTTCATCAGAAACACTCCTTTCTTTTTGGAGTGATTTCATTATAGCAAAATCCGGCGCAAAAAACAACCGGTTGCAGTCGGCTAACTGAACAAAAAAACGGCAGCCTTTTTGTGAAGGTTGCCGATTTCGGTTTTGTTGTTCAAAGGATAGTTTCCACTTTCTGGTAGTCGGCGGGCAGCGTGAACGCGTCGGCCGCAGCGTCGGAAGAGAATGCAGAAATCGACGTGACGCTGACGCCGCCGTTTTCAGCAAAAAAGACGATCTCGATCAGCGTGTCGCCGTCGAAGTCGAAAGCCGTGGCGATCCCGTCCTCCTGATGGAACAGCTCGCGCTGCAGGATCTTCTTGCCTCTGCGGACCTCGATCAGCTGCGGCGCGTCATCCGGCGTTAGCGTCAGCGCTTCAAACAAATCGTCAAAGCCGGTGGCGTCAAGCGCCTCCGCAAGGACCGCTTCTGTGGTCGAAACATAGCGTTTGCGCAGCGGGAGCATCGCGAACAGCCCCTCGTCGTTTTTCAGCAGTTTCATCCGTGTGCCGGAGATTTTGGTTTCAACGGCAAGATTGTCTCCCTGACGGCAGACGGTTGTTGCCGCGCCCGCGGATACGCCCGTGTCGGTCATGAACTTCAACGTGTACGTGCCGCTTTGAAGGATGGCGGCGTACGGCGCCGTTTTGGTCTGCGTCACCGCCGGCGCAGGCTTCGTCTTCGCATTCAGCCATGCGGAATACTTGCCGTAAAGCCGAACGGTCGCGGTGCCGGTGTTGGTGTAGGCGCGGACGACGAAAAGGTAAGTCGTATCCGGCTGCAGACCGCCGGCCGTCGCCGCGGTCTTTTTGGTCGCTTTGATCTTATGGTAGGTGTTCCGAATCGCGTCGTAGAAATAGACGACGTAGCCAGTCGCGCCCGTGACAGGTTCCCAGCGGAACTTGATCGTGTCTTCGGTCGCCTTGACGAGCGTCGGCTGGTTGACCTTCTTCGGGACGATGGAAAACGTATAGACCCGTTTGCCGGTGTAGCCGCTGCCGTCCTTTGCCTTGATGACCACCGTCGCGTCGCCGACGTCCACGTTGTCTTTGTAGCGAACCGTGTAGTGCTTGCCCTCTTTTAGCACCTTGCCGTCGTGCTTCACGGTGACGGCGGGCGTTTTCTCTTTGCCGCTGTAAACGGTCCGGGTGTAGGCGAGCTTCATCTTCACGCTGGCGTGCCGGAACGACGTCGTCTCTTTCTTTGCCGCGAACGCGGGCACCATGAACGAAAGCAGACAGAGCGCGCAAAGGCAGAGCGCCAGCCCCTTTTTCAGATATGATCTTTGTTTCATCGGAACAGTCCTCCCAGATCGTTGTCGATCACGACCGTCGTCACGCTGCACGCGGGAACGGTGAATTCGGTGTGCCGGACGCCGTTATAGGTCTGTTCGAGTTTGTGCGCCGCGTCGGTGGTGTAGATCTCCATGTGGAGCCCCGACGCATCGAGGCGGATCGTCTTTTCGTCACCCTCGTTCGAGATGACAAGTACCTGCCGGTTATCGGGCGTCGCGAACGCGGCGAAGTCCGTTTCGACGTGCCGCTCCCAGCTTGCCTCACGGTAGTCCTCTGGCTTGCAGACGAAGGTCATGATCTTCGACCCCGCGGGGACGAATTTGGAAAAGTGCGCCAACGCGTAATAGCGGTAGCTGACGTCATAGGTTGCAAAATCGTTGTCGGCGCTGAACAGACCGTCGCTGTAATCGAGTCCGTCCTCGTTGTTGATCCCACGCTGGTTGACCGCGACCCACGACGTCCAGCTGTTCGTGCGGGTAAAGTTGAAGTCGTTCGCGATCACGCGCGCCATAATGACGGCCGCCATCGGGTCGGTTGTCGCGTGTTTGTTCGGCAGCTCGCACCACTCGGTCATATCGAGCGTTTTGTCGCCGAAGTTCTGTTCGTCGAACCAGGTGCGGAAATCCGCTTTTTCCCAAAGCTGCGCGTCCTTCCAATAGCTGTGGTAGGCGAACGAGCCGGTGTTGCGCAGCAACATTTCGTCCTGCCCGATCCCGGTGAAGTATTCCTTCGTCAAATCGCTGATCTCGCCCGCCTCCGGGACGGAGAGCTGCACGGGCAGCTTCCTGCTTTCGATCCCTTCGGCGAACAGGTGCAGCACGCGCAGCAGCTGCTCGGTCTCGTAGTGACAGCCCTCCTGGTGGACCCACTGACCGCCCCAGCCCCACTGCGGTTCGTTGATCGGGGAGATATACTTCACGGGCACGCCTTTGGAAAGGAAATATTCCGTGATGGTCAAAAAGTAATCGACAAACGCCTGCTCAAACGCCGGGTCGAGGTTCGGATCGCCGTCGTTGACGCCGCCGCTCGCTTCGCCCGAAATGGTCATCGTATAATGCGGGCTGTTCGCAAAGAGCACGACCGTATCGACGCAGCCGTAGGACAGCGCCTCAAAGAGCGCCTTCTGCGCGTTCGCGTCGCGGGTGAAATCATAGGTCCACTGCTGCTTGTCCTCGTCGAAGACATAGAAGCTTTCCGCGTTGTGCCAGGGATTGCCGACGCGGTTGTGTTCCGGGTTGACGCCGCCGCCGACGTTGTAGCGGTAGATGTTCAGCGCGAGCCCGTCCTTGCTGTAGAGCTTCTGCAACAGATCGGTGCGCGTCGCGTCGTCTTCGACCTTGTGGCTCCACCAGCAGGCGGAGGTGCCGAAACCGTTGACGGACTGCTGCGTTACCAGCGGAGATAATCGGATCGTCACATCTGCGCCCTCCCTTCCGAGTTGTCCGCTCCACGCGCTCACCGCGGTCAGAAGACCCATCAGATAGAGCGCGACTTTGAGCCAGATCTGCTTGAATTTCTGCATGCTGCATACCCCCTGTCTGTTGTATATTGCTACCTCTTTTATATCATATTTTGCGGGGTGTGTCAATAAAAAAACCGGCGATCCGAAGGTCCGCACGGGCGAAAGTTTACTTTTTTATTTTATAAAAATGAATATAATAATAATTAAGCGCGGGACGTCTTGCTTTTTCAAAAGTATGTATATATAATATATAAGTTAGTGCTGCGACTTCAGTACAGCACATATCCCAAGGAGGCGTCCTATGTACCAAAAAATCGTATCCATCATGCTGGTGCCGATTCTGTTTTTGTTTTCGCTGCTCCCTGCGGCGTTCGGCGCACGCAACGACGAAGGCTTCAAGCTCAGCGATCTCAAAGATCTGCACACGCTGAGCGACTATATCAACTATGTCCAGGACCACGGCGCGCCGTCGTTTGACACCGACGCGTTTCTGCGGATCCTCGCGCCCGGAGATATTGCCCGCAAGATTCTGCACGGACAGGTCCTCGACCGTGAAGAGGAAGCGTATCTCGATGCGCAACTGGACGAAACCCTGTCTTCCTACTGCACCTATATTGCGGAAAACACCGGGTTCGACCTCGAGCGGCTCATCACCCATCTGCCGAATCTGAACGGACCGGCGGAGTTCGGCGCGGAGGTACTGCACATCAACACGACCGAACTGCGCGAAAAGATCTTTGAAAAGCGCGACGAAGCGGACGCGGAAGGCGATACCTTCAAGGCAAACGTGTTCTATCTGATCGGTGCCTACTTTTCTGTGATCGAAAAGGCGGAGATCCGCGCGGTGCCGTCTTACCGCAACCCCGACGAAGTGATGGTCGAAGTGACCGTGACCTATTACGACGGCACAAAGGAAGTCATGTACCCCGGGCTGTTCATCAACACCGTCACGGGCGAAGCGAGCGGCTACACGGACACCGGCATGATCAACCTCGGCTTCAACTGCCAGATCCCGGAGCTGGTCGTTTACGCGACGGTCGGCGCTTGGCAGCGCAATCTGGGCTTCATGTTGCTGTATGACATCCTCGCGAACACCTCGCCGCTGTTCAACTACAACACCCGCCGGCTGAAGTTCGATTACAACAACAAGGAATGGATGATCCAGATCTGGAAAGGCAACTACGCGCTGCTCACCAACGGCGCGGAGGTCGGCGTCTACAACCGCGAACCCGGGTCCAAAGGCACCTATTACAACTGCGCGAGCGACGATGAGCTGATGAATATGACGCTGCAGCTGTATCACGGCGACGACCAGCTGTTCTCGATCGGACCGATGAAGCACTGGTGGATGAACGGCTTCAAGCTGACAAAGACCATCTATCAGCCGAAGGATCTGACGATGAAGTTTTCGATCGAGATGCCGGACGAAGAGATGCTGAGCGCGTTCGCCGGCGCAATCGACCGCGACAAGACCGGAGATATCACCTATGTGATCAGCGGGCTGACGATTTACGTGACGTACTGAGACGGCTGTCGACGAACTAACAACAACCCCGAAGCAGAGACGATCTGCTTCGGGGCTTCTCTTTTTGATGTTATGCGTTGTGCTTAATGCTTCCAAAATGGTTTGTCTGCCGGATGATCGGTATACCAATTATCCAGCCAAAGCGCTTCGCCGTAGTCCTTTTTTGCGCGGACTCTGATCTCTTTCAGCGCGGCGTTCCGCTGCTTTTTCTCATACGACATGACTTCCAGTATATGATGCGCGCACCAGATGCGGACAGCCGGATTCGGATGTGAGAGAAGTTGATAGAACTCGTCTTTCCGTTCCGGATGATCGGCTTCCAATGTCATTGCCGTGTGCCGCAGCTGATCGGCCAGCTGATGGTTGTGTGAGACTGCTTCGTTTGTGTCAAGTCCGGTCCGGTTGCCCTCCTCCAGCGCAATTGCGGCGGCGATATAGCTCTCAATCAAGTCCATGATTTTACTTTCGCTTACAGCAGCTTTTCCAGTCCGGCGTCGGAGTACTCCTCGCCGGCGCGTTTTTTCTGCAGCTGCACGCGCAGCGCGTCGTAGGTCTTGCGCGTCATCGGATACAGCACCAGCCACAGCAGCGCCAGCGTCATGATCGCGGCGGGAATCAGGGAGGACAGGTTTTCCATGCCCTTCACGATGGATTCCGCGGGACGGACAAACGTCGCGGCGTCCGCGCCGGATTCGCTGGTCGCGTCATAGCCGTAGGCGCTCAGGATCATACCCTGTGCCAGAATACCGGCGGCGGAACCGAATTTCTGCACCAGCTGCGGCAGCGCGGTGGTCATGCTTTCGCGGCGCGCACCGTCCTGTCCGTTGACATATTCGTCCAGTTCCACGATGTCGTACGCCATCGAGTAGAACACCGTCCAGAAGGTGGAAAGACCGGTGCCGAGCAGCAGCGGCGCGGCGACCAGCATGATCTTGAACGAGCCGATCTGCGTTTCGAAGCCGATGACCTTCAGCAAAACAAGTCCGACGACCGTGACAGAGATGAAGATCAGGCACGCGGTGCGGCGGTCGGTTTTTTCACAGACCTTGGTCACGATCGGAACGGCGACCGCCATGGTGACGACCAACATGCCGATGACGATGGCGATGCCGGAGTTATAGTCGGTATTGATGCAGTCGACAACCATGTAGGAGAGATTGCTCTGCAGCATGGACGCGCCCGCAAGGAAGAAGAACACGAACAGTAAAAAGAACTTCACGGGACGCAGCTTTGTGATTTCGCCGAAGCTGCGCAGCGTGGAACCGATGCCGAGACCCTTCGGTACGACTTCGCCCTCTTTTGCCTGTCTTGCCTGATAGACGCCCTTGAGCGACGCGGCGCAGACGAGGCCGGACAACACGGCAAGAATGGACAGACCGCCCGCAACGTGCATATAGGTGATGGCGCCGACGCCGACGAGCGCGGGCATGATGTTGCCGATGCCGATGCAGAACGCGTTGACGAACGAGGACTGGCTGCGCAGGACCGTACGTTCGTCATAGTCCTCGGTCAGCTCCGCGACCACCGCGTAGTAGGGGATCGTATAAATGGTATAGAACAGCCAGATCAGCATGGACACCGCCGTGTACAGCAGCACGTTGGGCAGCTGGGCTTCGCCGAACGCTTTGGGGCCGAGGCCGCTCCAGACAACGGTGAAGCAAAGCGCCAGCGGGAGCACGGACTTGAGCATCATTTTTCTCTTGTCCTTGCCGGGGCGGTCGGAGATGTTGCCGACGATCGGGTCCGTGATGGCGTCCCAACCGATGGAGATAAAGATCACGATACCGGCAAGATGCGGTTTGACATGTACGATCTGCACCAGAAACGTCAGGAAATAGGTGTAGTACATGTTGTAGAGCAGCGAGTCGGCGGCGATGCCGAGCGCATACCCCAACTTCTTTCGTTTGGTGAGTCCAGCGTTTTGAGCCAAGGTAAATCCCTCTTTTCCTTATTATATCTAGTTTTTGATTGTAGCACCAAATGCGTTCCTTGTCAATGGTTCTGCTTCTTTCTTTGCGCAAACGGGAAACGACCGGTCCCCGGGCGCGGATTTTTTTCAGAAAAGAACTTGACAACCGCGGTCGTTTGTGATAATATACTTTGGCACAAGTAAATGCGCTGGTAGCTCAGCTGGATAGAGTGTTTGGCTACGAACCAAAAGGCCGGGGGTTCGAGTCCCTTCCAGCGCGCCATTGTGCAGAATGCCGAAATCCCGCTATATTACTGGGGTTTTGGCACTTTTCTTTTATCCGATATGAGGGCGCTTTTGCCCTCATTTTTTCATTTTTGATGTTTATTTGATGTTTATTGCTTTCAAAATCGGCAAAAAACAGTATAAAGCAGTATAAAAAAGCGGTGAAGACGTGACCGGCTGCGGTCTGATCTTCACCGTTCTTTTTATGCCCTCATGCAAGGTTTGTTTTGCTTTGATCCTTGACGCCGATCAGCAGCTTGTTTTCAAGGGCTTCGGCTGCGGCTGCGCCTGCGGATTGAATCGCGTGGGCGTATATCTTTGCGGTTGTTCCGGCGTTGGCGTGGCCGAGGCGTTGTGCTATGGTTGTCAGCGCTGTGCCGTCAGCGATCAAAAAAGAGGCGCTTGTGTGCCGGAGTGAATGAACGTGTATGTCTTCGGGTAGATCGTTACGCCGGACGAAAGCTTTGAACCAACTTGTGAAATAATCCGGCTGCATTGGATCGCCATTGTACCGGGTGAACAGATAGCCGTGATCCGTCCAGCGATCCCCGGCTTTCAATCGTTCGGCTGCTTGCCATGCTTGATGGCGCCGGAGCATTTGCAGCGTATAGGACGCGGCTTTTACGGTGCGCTGTGAGGTGGTTGTCTTCGTGGTGCTTTCAAAAACGCCTTTTTCGGGTAAATACTGAATCGTTTGGTTGATGGTTATGGTTTCTCTTTCAAAGTCTATATCTTGCCATTTGAGGCCGAGCAGTTCGCCGCGCCTCATACCAAAAAGCAATAGCAGCATAACCATTGTTTGCTTTTGTTCGTCTTCTTTGTCGAGCGCGTCCAGCAGGCGGCGTGCTTCGTCTTCTTCAAGGAATGATGGTGTCTTTCGCTCCATTCTCGGCGCCTCTACACGTTTTGCCGGGTTGTTGATCAGTATATTCCATTTCACGGCTCTTTCAAGTATGGACGAAATCAGCGCGTGGTGTGATCTGATCGTTTTATCCGAAAGCGTGCTTTTGCCGATGGTTTCAAAAGCTTCGTCATAGTGCAGGCCGAGGGCGTTGCAGATCGCTTTGGCGCTTTCCTGTGAGATTGCCTTGCCGAGTTCGGCGGCGTCAATCGTTGTGACGCCTAAAGACGCGGCTGCTGAAAGTTTAACTTTCGTCAGCTTTTGTTCTTTTCTGATCGCGGTGAGGTCGATCTTGCTTTGTGCGCGTTGGTCGCGGCGTATGCCCTCTTTTCGGAGTTCGTTATAAAACGCCTGCAAATGGAGCGGTTGCAATTTGTCAAGCGGTATGTGGCCGATGCTCTGATTGATGCGCGGAATGAGGGCGCGATAATGTGCAATGGTCTTTGGTTTGAGCTGCTGCTCTGCATATTCTGTAAACCAGCGTTCGGCAAATTCTGCGAATTTTATTGAGCTGTCGAGAAAGATGCCTTTTTTTACTCTTTCGTCAAACATATATTTTTGACGTTCGAGTTCTTTTTCTATCTGCTTTTTTGTCATGCCGGGCGCCGGTTTCCATGTCATTGTCTTGCGGATTTGCTTGCCGTCCATGTTATAACCGGCAGAGGACACAATTTGAAATGCGCCGTTTCTTTCAGTTACTGTTGCCATTGATTATTTCCCTCCATTGTTCTTTTGAAATCGGTTGATCTTCTTTTCCGTCTGTATAGGCAAGGGCGCGTTCTTTTATGAGGGCTGTTTCTGCGAGATATTCCTCTTTGGCGTTGTTATATTCTTCAATCGCGCTGGCGGCGCATTCGTCCAAAAACTTTCTGAAATCATCGGTTGCCTTGAATAAACGAAAATAAATGTTATCTTCAATCTTTGAAAGTCCAGCGTCTATATGCTCTGCAAAGCCCTCATAAGAAAACGGCAGTTTCTTTCTTTCAAAAAATTCAACGTCAGAATAAAGGCGCCGGGAAAGATTGAGTTCAATGTCTTTGGTTCCGTCACGGTATGCATTCATAAAGCGAATAATGTCTTCAAATGAAAAACTGCTTTTTGGCGTAAATATAAGATCAATAATCGCCTCAACCGTTTTGATGTCAAAACGCCGCTTCATTTCAAAGATGCTGTTTGCAGCGTCTTCGTGCAAACCTGTGAATCTATAAATCATCTGCTTTTCTATGTCCGGGGACGGTTCATCTGTCAATCCGATCAGATAATCGGACGTCACTTGAAAGTATTCCGCGAGCTGGCGTAATTTGTCGGCGGTTGGAATGGTTTGTCCGTTGTAATACATTGAAACCGTTTGACGTGAGATATGCAATGTAGTTGAGATTTTGTTTTGTGTGTCATTGCGTTTTTCGATCAGATCGCGGAACCGTTTTGCAAAAATGCTGTCATAGCCGTTAAAATCTTTGACTTTCATAGTGCTATTATCCCCTTGTGCGTGAAATATTGGAAGTTTAAAAATGTGTGCTTGAAACCCTTGACAATTTCCGGGAGGCGTTTTATAATAAAGCCGTCAAGAAAAATCGTCATCGTCACGATGCGTTTTGTCACGGATTTCATGCAACTATTCTATCACGATTTTCAAAGCCTGTCAAGATGATGACGATAAAAAATTATTTCGGGGGTGTTCAAATGGCTAACTTGACAATCCGTAAATTTGCGAAAGAAAAAAACGTGCCGCTTTGGGCGGTCGCTGATGCTCTTGGGATCAGCGAACCGACAATGACGCGCAAGCTGCGCCATGAGCTGGAGCCGGAGGAAACCGAAAAAATCCTTGCGGTGATCGGTGACATTGCGCGGGTGGCCGAGGGGGTGCAGGCGTGAGCAATCTTTCAGCGGTCGAGCGTGAAACCATAATCCTATTCAATGATGCCGAAAAGACGGCAACGGTCGAAACTTGCAATAAAACATGGAAAAACAAAATGAGGGCACTTTGTTCCAAAAGTCCCGATTGCACCCTTGTTTTTTCAGATGAACATTGTGAGCGGTATAATATCCCTAAAAAATGGGTGCGCGTTCAAATGTCTCGGTTGCTATCGAGCGAACAGCGCCAAAAACTGCAAGATTCGGCGCGTCAAAACTTTGGCAAGGGGGTGAAGTGATGGAAATCCCGAGAATGAGAACAATCCCGGAGGCGTTCCGGGAGCTGAAAGCGGCTGATCCGAACACGGCTTATACTCTGCGGGCGTTCCGCGCTGCGGTCAACCGCGGGGAAATCCCGGTGGTTTGCGTTGGCAATAAACGCTTGATCAATCTTGATCTGTTCTTTGCTATGCTGAATGCGCCCTCATGCGTTGCCAAAGAAAAAGGCGTAAATATCCGGCCTCTGTGAGGTGGTTGCGATGGCAAGCAAAGAAGAAAAGAAAGCAAGCTTTATTCTGTACCATGAGCACTTTGAGCTTTTTGCGCCATTGAATCAGAAACAGCGCGGCGATCTTGTGACGGCAATCTTTGAGCATGAATGCGGCGGGGATATACCGAAACTTGACAAACAAACAAAGATGGCGTTTATTTCAATCCGGCAAGATTTAGTCAGAAACGGCAAAGCATACGAAGAACGATGCAGGCAGAACAAAGAGAACGGCAAAAAAGGCGGTCGGCCAACGAAAAAAACCGAACGGTTTTTTGAAAAACCAAATGGTTTTTTTGAAAACCCTAATGATAATGATAATGAACATGATAGTGTTCATTATTCTGTCGAGCGATCCGGCGAAAACGCCGGTCTCGCTCTCCCGGGTGAAACCGATGAAGAATGCAAGAAACGATTGGAGGCGCTTCGGAATCAATGAGCTATCAGATGAAAGCGTCAGACGTTTTTGGCTTTGCGTCTTCGTGCGGTTGCCAAACAAAGCAAAAGGGCGATGAGCTTTTTTTCAAGCTTTGTCCGTATTGCTGCGGCGGTGAGCACCGGGATAAAGAAACCTTTTCGGTCAATCTGAAAACCGGCGCGTTCAAGTGTTTCCGTTCAAGCTGTGGGAAACAGGGTCATTTTGTGGAGCTGGCGCGTGACTTTGGTTATCCGTTGGATGTGGACGAACCAAAGCGGGCGTTTCGGCGCCTGCCGCAAAAAGAAGTCGTTTCGTCTGCCGAGGCGGTTGCTTATATGGAATCACGCGGGATCTCGGCGGCGGTCACAAAGAAATACAGAATAACAACGCAAACGGAACACAAAAACATTTTGGTTTTTCCGTTCTATGACGAAAAGAACATTTTGGTTTCTGCAAAATATCGAAAGATAGACTTTGACCGAACCAAAGACAAAAGCAAAGAATGGTTCGTGAAAGACACAAAGCCGATCCTGTTCGGTATGAACCATTGCAACAGCTTTGACCGGGTGATTATAACAGAGGGTCAAATTGATTCCCTGTCCGTTTCGGAGTGCGGCTTTGAGAACGCCGTCAGCGTTCCAAACGGCGCAAACGGATTTACATGGCTGAATTATTGCTATGATTGGCTGGATCAGTTTCAAGAAATTATTGTGTTCGGTGATTGCGAGAACGGCAAGGTCACTCTTGCCGATCCCCTGTCAAAGAGAATCAAAAAGCCGATCAAAGTGGTGCGCCCGGTGGATTATCTCGGGGAAAAAGACGCAAACGATCTTTTGCGGCGGTATGGCAAGCAGGCGATTGTATCTTGCATTGAAAACGCCGAGGTCATGAAAGTGTCAAACATTGTCCCGCTTGCCGAGGTGAAAAGCGTTGATTATTCCACTATGCCAAAAATCAGAACGAACATTGAAACCCTTGACCGGGCGATTGCAGGCGGCTTCTTTTTCGGTGATCTGATCGCCTTGACCGGGAAATGCGGCGAGGGAAAGTCAACCTTTATGTCACAACTGGCCTGTGAGGTTTTGGAACAGGGCGAACGGATTCTGATCTATTCCGGGGAGCTGGCGCCGGTGAACGTGAAGTATTGGCTCCATTTGCAGCTTGCCGGGAGTGAGAATCTGATCAAAAGGGTTTCAAGTCGCGGGGATTCGTATTTTGTGATTGATCCCGAGGCCGAAAAGCTGATTGAGCTTTGGTATAATGGCCGCGCGTTTGTGTACCAAAACAACTATGTCTCAACCGATGAAGATTGTGAGGATTTGCTTCAAACAATCGAGCAGACGATCCAGCGCTGCGCGGTGCGCGTTGTCTTCGTTGACAATCTTATGACGGCGATGGAGGGCGTCTATGATCAAAACGGATTGTTTCAAGCACAAAGCAGATTTGTCGGGAGCTTGAAACGGCTGGCCATGCAGTATGACGTTGTGATTGTTTTGATCGCGCACCCGAGAAAAGGCAATGCAAAAGATTTTACAAATGATTCCGTGTCCGGGAGCGCCGATATAACAAACAAAGCCGATATTGTGCTATGCTATCAAAAAGCGGCGCCGGATTCCTTTTTTGATAGCTCTTTGATGGTCACAAAAAACCGCCATAATGGGACGGTTCTAAAGGGCGATGATGCAATCGGTCTGATCTTCAGCGAGACAACAAAGCGGCTTTCAACGAAAGCAGATCAACCGCGCCGGTACGGTTGGGAGCGTTATAAAACAATGCGAACAGATGATTTTGACGAAATCGTGTGAGGTGAAACAAAAAAATGATTCCAAACATTGAAATAGAAACCTTGAATTATAAAGACGTTTCCAAACAGAACAGCGCGGGGATTGACGCGCTTTTGACCGGGTATAGAATCACCGGCGCGGAGCTGATTGATTATCCGTTGACCGATGGGATTCTGCTCTATCTTCAAGGCAAGGGCGAAAACAAAAAGGTTCTTGAAATCGGTCTGAATTGGGACGGCGATTTTGAAATCAACCTGTCAGATTGAGCGTTGAAAAGAAAGCGAGGGCGTCACCGGCTGGGGTGCGCCCTCATTTTCGTGTCATAAATGTGTCATGAAAGTGTCAGTATAGTGTCAGTTTCGTGTCACTTTTCCGGGGTTGCAATGTTGAGATTTGTCAAGGTCTCTCGTGGTGTGCCCTCATAGCTGCGGGCGGCTGCGTCTCTTGGCTCTTTCCTCTCTGATCCCCTGTATTCTGCCCATTTCAAAAATAAAACTGTACCGGCAAAGCGTGTTAAAGCCGTCATAATCGCTGTACTGTTCGCCCCATGCTTTCGCTATGTCTGCGGCCTTGTACATTGTGGCAAGGTTGGTGCAATACTTTGATATTTCTATCATCTGATGCGGGTCAACCATGAGCGGGGTGTTATAATTCATCATGTTATTTCCGTCCTTTCTTGACA
>JAFYDS010000036.1 GCA_017544665.1 Clostridia bacterium
TCCGGCATGACGGCGCGGCAGGCGTTGATGCCCATGAGGTTTGCGGGGTTGTGAAGCGGCGCAAGCGGGATGCAATCTTCGATCATCTTGATGACGTCGTCGGTGATCAGCACGGACTTGGTGAACTTCGTGCCGCCGTGGACGACGCGATGCCCCACCGCCACGATGGATTTCATGTCGGAGATGACGCCGATCTTCGGATCGACGAGCACGTCGAGCACCATTGCGATCGCTTCCTTGTGCGTCGGCATTGCCGCGTCCTTTTCGAGCTTGTCGCCGCCCGTGGGCTTATAGGTCAGTTTGCCGTCGATGCCGATGCGCTCGCAAAGGCCCTTTGCGAGAACGCTTTCGGTGTCGATGTCGATCAGCTGATACTTCAGAGAAGAGCTGCCTGCGTTGATAACAAGAATGGATCTCATCGTTTTCCCTCCGCTTTACATGTTCTGTGCCTGGACTGCCGTGATCGCCACGACGGAAACGATATCCTCGACGCTGCAGCCGCGGCTCAGGTCGTTGATCGGCGCAGCGAAGCCCTGGCAGATCGGGCCGATCGCTTCCGCGCCCGCGAGACGCTGGACGAGCTTGTAGCCGATGTTGCCTGCCTGGAGGTCCGGGAAGACCAGTACGTTCGCCTTGCCGGCAACGGGGCTGCCCGGGCTCTTGAGCTGACCGACTTTTTCGACGAGCGCGGCGTCCGCCTGCAGTTCGCCGTCCACCATCAGTTCCGGCGCGCGCTCGTGGACCATTTCGGTCGCGATGCGGACCTTGTCGACGTTGTCATGCTTTGCACTGCCCTTCGTGGAGAACGACAGCATCGCGATGCGCGCGTCCATACCGCAGAGCGCCTTTGCGCTCGCCGCGGACGAGATCGCGATCTCGGCAAGCTGTTCGGAGGTCGGGTCGATGTTGACCGCGCAGTCCGCAAAGATCATCAGGCCGTCGTCGCCGTACGCCTTGTTCGGGATCTCCATGATGAAGAAGCTCGAAACCGTATTGATGCCGGGTTTCATTTTGATGATCTGCAGACCCGGACGGAGCGTGTTGCCCGTGGTGTTGATCGCGCCGGAAACGAAGCCGTCGCCCTTGCCGTCCTTGATCATCATCGCCGCGAAGAACAGCGGGTTCTTGATCATCTCGGCCGCCTTTTCGGGCGTGACGCCCTTCGCCTTGCGCATCTCATAGAAGCGGTCGACGTACGTCTGATAATCCGGATGCGTTTCCGGGTCGATCGTGTCGATGCCTTCGAGCGAGACGTCGAATTTCTTTGCGACCGCCTCGATCTCCTCGCGCTTACCGAACAGCGTGACCTTTGCGATGCCCTCCGCCGTGATGCGGGCTGCCGCCTGCACGGTGCGTTCCTCGGCTCCCTCGGGCAGCAGAATGTGCTTCTGATCCGCCTTTGCTTTTGCCTTGATCTGTTCCATCAATGACATAACAAAATCCTCCAAAATAGATTTACAAATTATTCTAACACATCCGCGCAAAAAATGATATACTTGTTTTGGATATATTTTCGCAATTTGCAAGGAGGGTGCTTTCATGCGCGTCGTTGGGATCATCGCGGAGTACAATCCGCTGCACAACGGACACATCTATCACATGGAGGAATCCAAAAAACAGGCCGGTTCCGAGTTTTGCGTCGTCGCCATGTCCGGCAACTTCGTACAGCGCGGCGAACCCGCCTGCACCGACAAGTTCACCCGTGCCGAATGGGCGGTCATGGGCGGCGCGGATCTTGTCGTTGAGATCCCGAGCGTATTCGCGGTTTCGAGCGCGGAACGCTTTGCCGAAGGCGCGGTGAAAACGCTTGCCGCAACCGGTGTGGTGACCGATCTTGCCTTCGGCGTTGAGACCGACGATGTGAACGCGCTCTACCATATGGCGGACATATTGGAGCGCGAACCGCCGAATCTCAAGATCTATCTCATGCACCATCTGAAGCAGGGCAAGTCCTATCCGCGCGCGCAGTACGACGCGCTCGCCGATTACGGTATCCCCGAGGACGAGCTTGCGCTTCTGCAGGAACCGAACAACATCCTCGCCGTGGAGTATCTGAAGGCGCTGAACCGCTTTGCGCCGGAGATCCGTCCGCTGCCGATCCGCCGAATCGGAAACAAGTACAACAGTACCGTTTTGACCGGCGCGCTTTCGAGCGCGACGGCGATCCGCGAAGCGCTCAAAAACGGCGACGAATCGGTCTATGACACGATGCCGATGAGCGTTGCCGCCGCCATGCGTTTCGACGCGCAGTTCCCGGTCACGTTCGATCTGTTCGGCGCGATGCTTCTGTACCGGCTGCGCTCCATGACGATCGAGGAGCTGCAAGGCCTTCCCGAGGTTGCCGAGGGGTTCGAACAGGTGCTTTACCGCGCGGCACGCGAAGCGGTCGATCTCCCCTCCCTGCTCGACGCGATCAAGTCCAAGCGCTACACGCTCGCGCGGTGCAAGCGCATCCTCGTGTCCGCGCTGCTGCACGTGCCCGCGGGGCTTTCGGACGCCGTCGGAAAGAACGTCGACAATATGTATCTGCACGTGCTCGGCATGAAGCGCATGGGACGCGGACTTCTGGCCGCCATGGCAAGCCGCGCCGCCGCGCCGGTGATCCTGCGCCATTCCGACGTTCAGAACTGTTCGGACGTCGCGCGCGCCTCGCTTCAGATCGACGCGCTTTCGACCGACCTGTACGCCTACGCGCTCGCGCGCGACCTGCACCGCGATTCGCAGAGCGCGATCACGGTCTGACTTCACAGCACAAAGCAGCGCCCCGGGATGATCCCGGGGCGCTTGGTGTTTTGGGTCTTATTCGGAGAACGTGAGCGCTTCCGTCCAGAACTCGTTGCCGTAAATATCGGTCAGGCAATAGGTGACGTCGCATTCGAGACCGCCGAGGTCCATGTATCCGACGGTCAGATCGTTCTTAACGGTGATCTGCTTTCCGTAGATGTAGCTGTTCTCATAGGTCCCGTCCGCGCTGTAGCAGTCGAAGATGAAGTCGATCTTGTCCCCCGCCTTCAGCTGGATGAAGCCCTTTGCCAGCGTCGGTACCTCGGATTCGTTGTAAACGGGCTGTACGCCTGCAACGTAGCCGTCCTCGTGTCCCGCGATCTCGTTGTCGAACACAATGAACATGTAGTAGCGTTCGCCGTTTAAGAGAATCGGAACATAGCCGACCTCCGCCCAGTTCTTGCCGTCTTCGACCGCCTGCATGAAGTAGTACGCGACCGGCTGCTTGTTTACGGTCATCCATGAATTGTCGAACTTGATCCGAAGATTGCCGTTCTCATCAAGCATGCCTTCATCGTTTGCGTCGATGACGTCCGCGTTGTCCATGCCGAGGTCGACGTAATGATCGTCCTCTTTCGCGAACACATTGATCCGGACCGACTTGACGAGGTCCCACTTTTCCTTGCTCAGTTCAAGAACATACTCACCCTCCGCCTTCTCCGTCGGCTCCATGTCCGCGACGGTCAGACTGTTGTTGTCGTAGTAGTCCTTATACGCAAGCGCTCTGCCGGAATCGAACCAGCTCGAGGAGCCGCTTCCAAGGATACTGCCCAGGAAATCCATCGCGCCGCCGGAGGACGAACCGCCGTAGAACGACTGTGAACCGCCGAACAGCGAGGACAGCGAATCGTTGCTGCCGGACCCGCCGAGATAACCGCCGAGCAGCGTTCCGAGGATGTCGCCCGAAGAGGACGACGGCGTGCTGCTATAGTCGCCGAACAGCGAGCCGTAGGCCGAGCTTGTCGTGCCGCCGGTCGCGATCTGACCGCCCGCGGCCAGGCTTGCGAAGCTCTTGATGCAGCGGGAGTATTCGCTCGAAACGCCGATGGTGCTGTACAGCGAAACGGCGGAGTTCATGCTCTTGAAGCTCGAATACGGGAAGTAGATCGAAAGCCCGTTCGAGTTCTTCATCGAAACAGACGCGCGGTTGTACTTCACGCAGCCCTTCAATGCGCTTGCCAGCGCTTTTGCCTTCTTGCTGCCGATCTTCGTCGCAAAGTCGATCACGTCGATGTGGTTGACCTTTGCCGAAACGCCGTATTCACGCGCGTCGGCGCGGGCGTCCGCGACCTTCTTGTAGTCCTTGTCGTCGAGCATCTTCGAGATGTCCGCCGAGAAGTCGTTGAACGCGTCCGGAACGGTGCCCGCAAACTCCGCAAGGTCCACGATGGACAGCGTCGTGTTGCAGCCCGGATAGTTCTTCTTGCTAACGTCGGTGAAGTCGTCGATGAGCGTCTTAGAAAGCTCCACCGTGCTGATCGAGGTGTTCTTCGAAAGCTCTGTAAGCCAATCCGTATAATACCAGCCGGTGCCGGGCTCGGATTCCTCGGACGCGATCAGATAGTCCGCGTACGGTTCGGTGACGAGCGCCGTTTCGAGCGTCGCCATCAGGCACGCATCAAAGCCGACAAAGTCAAACTTGACGCCGCCCTTTTTCAGCGCGGAATTGATCTTGTCAAGCGTCATCGTGCCGCTGGCCGTCTGGTCGTAGCCGTAGCCGGAGATCGCGCCGCCGCCGTGGTCCCACATGATCAGCATATAGCGGTTTGCGGGATAGTTCTTCGCGCAGAACTGGATGAAGCTTACGAGCGTGTTCGGGTCGACCATGCTCTTCTTGCCGACGTTATCGTCCAGCCGCACGAGACCTTTGCTCGTCACGCGATAGCGCTGATTGGTATTGTTTTTGATAACGGAGTTGTTCCACTTCTTGGCGCCGCCGGTCTCGACGATGACGTTGACCTTGTCGTCGTTCAGGTCCGCATGCAGCATTTCATTGAGGTCCGCCGTCGCCATGCCGTGTTCGCTTTCGAGGTCGCTGCCGCAGATATAGACCATGACGGTGACGGTGTCCTTGCCTTTGCCCTTGATCGTCGTATAGCGATCGCGCGCCTTGTTCGAAACGGTGACGTCCGGTTCCGTATCGGACGTGCTTGCGGAGACCGCCGCCGGTGCGTTGCTGTCCGTCGCGTCAAACGGATCCTCGCTCGCCTGGAACAGCTGCGCGAGCAGATCGGACGTATAGCCCTGCTGTACGGAATCGTCCGGGAGCGTATCGCTGCCGCCGATGTCCGTGACGCCGCTGTCGCCGATATCCGTGACGCCGCTGTAATCGTCGACGATGCCGCTGTCACCGGAGAAGATATTCCCCATCGAGCAGGAGCTGCCCCCGAAGAAGACACAGCGGATCAGGAAGAAGAGCAGTACGATCGCAAGAACGATCAGGATGATCTTCATGCAGCCGCCTTTCAAAAGGCCTCTTCCTGAACCGGTCGTGCCGCCCGTGCTGCCCGTATCGCCGCCGAGATCCCCCGTCGTAAAGGTCTGCTGCGTGTTCTGCGTCTGCTGCCCCTGGCTGCCCGTGTTCTGGCTCTGCTGCGCGCCGAACAGCGAAGACAGCAGACTGCCGCTCTGTTCGCTGCCGCTGCCTGCGGGTTTCTTTGCGCCGAACTGCGTTTTTCTGCCCTGGTAGCCGTCCTTCCTTCCGACAGGTCCGTTCGTTTCGACCGGTTTGTCGTCGCGGCGGTTCAGACTTGCCGTACCGGATATGACTTTCTTTTTGCGTTTGTTGTCGTTGTTCTCCATATGGAATCCTCCCTTTGGGTACATTCGCTTGCAGATTACATTATATCATTTTTTTCGGGAAAGAAAAGAGATTTTTCACGAATTGCGGGAATTCATATACAAAAATGCCCGGGATGCGCTCCCGGGCGTCGGCTTGTCTGATGCTCACTTGCTGCCTTTTGTCTCTTTGTTTCGGTTGTCAGGAGAACCGTACCCCTGACACCATTGTCACGTCACTAGTCTTGACCTTGACACAGACACACATCATGGTAGAATTCCGTATTTTGTCCAAATGATGCGATTTTCTTATCAAAATTATCGACGATGACAATACTGTTGCTAAGTTGTATGATCAGAAAGTCACAGTCATAGTATAATCCGGGGATTTCAAGACTCTCGAAAACGATATTACCGATTGGTTTATTACTTGTACTATAAAAACCTTTTTTTTCATTGGTCTTGTACTTACGAAACCATTCAATAAACTCCTCTTTCGCCTTGCCTTCTAAGCTAAAAGAAGTATTATCCATGAAGTATACCATAACTGCTATTTTATCACCACATAGATCAGGTAATACCATATCTTCTCTGATCCATGGTGTATAATCCATATCTGCTAAAAACGGTTTCTTCTCTTTCACAATGGTACCGTTTTCATCTGCAGCATAAAGCGTTTTTCCTCCCTTTATCTTGCCAAAGCGATAAGGGTAATCACCCTTGTAATGCCAATACTGCGGAAAATCAATATATGTCAAAGTTCCGTTTGAGAGTTTTCCGTCGCCATACACAAACACTTCTTGATTGTAAAAAGTCCCTGCCGAATTATCCGCATGACATCCAATCATAGAAGCAAATATGATCAATACTAAAACAATTATAAGTCTTTTCGTATTCACTTTTCATACCTCCTGCCTTTACAATCGTTGTCAAGGGGACGGTTAGCGTGGGATGAATTCGATATTTCGTCCACATGGTGTATATGTGTCCGCTCGCCGGAGCATGGTTGTTCTCCCGTCACACCTTTTGGTATTTGTGCAAAAAACGCCCGAAGGGGATCTCCCTTCGGGCGGTGAATCTGCTTACTTAAGCTCTGCGAAGTACTTGATGGTGCGGACCATCTGGCTGGTGTAGCTGTTCTCGTTGTCGTACCAGGACACGACCTGTACCTTATAGGTGTCGTCGTCGATCTTCTGGACCATGGTCTGGTTCGCGTCGAACA
>JAFYDS010000037.1 GCA_017544665.1 Clostridia bacterium
CGGGCGCGGCGGTCGTGTCGTCCGCGGCGGGGGTCGCCGGTGTGTCAGCGGCGGGTGCGGCCGTTGTGGCGTCAGCAGGCGTGGCAGGCGCTTGAGTCGGCGCGGCGGTGGGCGCAGCGGTCGGCGCGGCAGTCACCGGCGTCACGGTCTGCGGCGCTTCGGTCACAACGCCGTTATGGTTGATCTGAATATTATTGGTCGTACCGATAAAATAGCCGAAACTGAACACCAGAATCAGCGCCAGCGCTATGGCGATTCCCTTTTTCACGGATGGATCAAAACCAGACATAATTCTCGTCCTTTCTTCTGTCACGGCGCAGCAGGCCGCTATTTCTATCGTATTATATAATAATTCAGCGGGGAGTGCAAGAGGGAAACAAAAATTTTTCGCCCTTTCGCAACGGAAAATTTACAAATTCTATGGTAAAATGCGCGCGCGCGTGCTATAATAACATGATTCATTTTATTTGGAAGGGAGGACGCCGCATGAAAAAGCTCAACGAAATCACGCCTTTGCCGAAGGCGGACGAATGCATCTGGTGGGTCTGCCGGGTACTGCTGTTCCTTTGGGGCTGTCTTGCGCTTTGTACCGGCTACACCTCCCAGTTCGTGCAGGCGTGCTTCGCGATCGCGTTCACGCACCTGTGGGACCTGTTCCAGCTGCTCGGCGGCAAGTCGTTCATCACGCGCTACCCCTTCCGGCTGCAGACGATGCTCAACTGCTTCATCTGCTTCGCCTGCGTCGTCGGGACGACGGTCAACACGCTCACGTCGTTCGCCTATATCGACGTCCCGGAGCACATCTTTGCCGGCTATCTCGCCTGCTACGGCGCCTATTTCCTCGGCGATGTGATGCAGGGCAAAAAGCAGCCGCTGAAGATCTCCGTCCACGCCGTGTTCTCGCTTTGCTTCGCCGTGACGGTGCTCGTCGGCTGGGAGTTCTATGAATTCACGATGGACCGGCTCTACGGTTTCGTGATGCAGCACGGACACAAGCCGAACGGACAGGGTCTGACCGACACGATGCTCGATCTGATCCTCGGTTCCGCGGGCGCGATCGCCGCGATGCTCATCGAAGCGTTCAAACGCACGGGACGAATCGGCAAAAACAAAGCCGAGGTCCGCGCGCGCTGGGTGGCGCAGCGCGAAGCGTTCAAAAAAGAAAAAGACCGCCTTCTCGCCGAAGGCAAAGACGTGACAGAAAACCTGTAAGGAGACTTGTATGCAGCTGCAGGAAGTATTGCGCGGCGTCAGCGTCACGGGGTCGTACGATCCCGCGCTCGAGATCGCGGACATCGCCTACGATTCAAGAAAAGCGAAAGAGAACACGCTGTTCGTGTGCCTGACCGGCGCGCGGACAGACGGGCATATTTTTGCCAAAAACGCCTACGACACGGGCTGCCGGATCTTTCTTTGCGAAAAGCCGATCGACGTCCCCGCGGACGCGGTCGTGCTGCGCTGTGAAAACACCCGCGCGGCGCTCGCGGTCCTTTCGTGCAACTTTTTTTGCCACCCCTGCCGCGACATCAAGGTGATCGGCATCACGGGCACAAAGGGCAAGACCACCACGGCGCACATTGTCAAAGCCGTGCTCGATAAGGCGGGCGTCCCGACCGGCATCATCGGCACCGTCGGCGCCGCGTTCAAAGACACCGTTTTGCCGACGGTCAACACCACGCCGGAAAGCTACGAGCTGCAAAAGCTGCTGCGCATGATGGCGGACGCGGGCTGCAAAGCCGCTGCGATCGAGGTCTCCTCCCTTGGGCTCAAGTTCCACCGCGTGGATGGTCTGCGGTTTGACACCGCCGTATTCACGAATCTTTCGCCCGACCATATCGGCAGCAACGAGCACGATTCGTTTGAAGAATATGCGAACTGGAAAAAGGAGCTGTTCTCCCGCTGCGACTTTGCGCTGCTCAACGCGGACGATCCGTTCAGCGAGACGATCGCGCAAAGCTGCCCGTGCGAAACGGCGACGTTCGGCTACGCGCCGGACGCCGATTACCGGCTTTTGAGCGCCGAACGCAGCAAGGACGGACACCGTCTGGGTCTGCAGTGCGACGCGCTGCTGGAAGGCGCGCCGTTCTCGTTCTTTCTGTCTCTGCCCGGCGTCGTCAACGCCCATAACGCGCTGGCGGCCGCCGCCGTCGCAAAGCGCTTCGGCGCCGCAAACGAGACCATCGCCGCCGCCTTGGCCTGCGTCTATGTCAAGGGCCGCGGCGAAGTGCTGGAAACGCACACGCCCTACAGCGTGATTATCGACTACGCCCACAACGGCGTCAGCCTCAAGAGTATCATCGAGACCGCGGCGGCATACGAGCATAACCGTATCATCGCGCTCTACGGTTCCGTCGGCTCACGGACCGAGATCCGCCGCAAGGAGTTGGGGCTCGTCTCTGGCGCGCTGTGCGACCTGTCGATCCTCACGTCGGACGACCCGGAATTCGAGGACCCCTCCCACATTATCGCGGAGATCGCGCGCTATGTAGAGGAAGCCGGCGGCAAGCACGTCGATATCCCCGACCGCGCCGAAGCGATCCGCTACGCGCTCTCGATCGCCGAACCCGGCGACATCCTGATCTTCGCCGGCAAGGGCCACGAGGAGTTCATGAAGGTCAAGGGAGAGAAGCTGCCGTTTTCGGAGAAGAAAGTGATTTTTGAGTATCTGAAAGAACACACGGTTTCATTCTGAATGATTCCACACGGAGGTATCCGCTATATGTTTACGTTCAAAGAAGAACATGATCTTGCCGCGTTCGACGCGTTTTTGGAAGCGCACGGCGGTCAGTATATCCAGTGCTCGCGCTGGCAGACAGTCAAGACGACTTGGAAGTGCCGCTATATCAGCGGCTTTGACGGAGACGAACGCGTCCTCGCCGTCCTCATCATGGAACGGCTGCTGCCCGCCGCGGGCAAGATCTGGTACGGCTCCGGCGGTCCGGTCTGCGATTACGGCAACACGGCGCTGCTTGAAGCGTTCACGGCGTTTATCCGCGCAGAAGTGAAAGCCAACGGCGTCACGGCGTTCATCATGGACCCGCCCGTCTCGTTGCGGATCAACGGCGAGACACAGGAACAGGGCGTCGCGCTGCACAAAACGCTGACAAATCTCGGCTATGCGCTCAACGCCAATATCCAGAACTATACCTACAAGCAGCCCGTCCAGCTGTTCATCCCACTCAAGGAGAACGGCGCGCCGCGCACCGCGGACCAGATCCTCAAAAAATGCGACAAGGGCGTGCGCTATTCGATTCGCCTCGGCACCCAGCGCGGTCTGGTCGCGCACAGCTACACCTATCAGGATATCGCCGAAAACCCGAAGCTGATGGACGACTTTATCTCCGTCATGCGCGACACGGGCGAGCGCGACGACTTTGTCAACCGCAACGGCGACTACTGTACGAAGCTGTTACAGGCGTTCGACGGCTGCTCCGACCTCAAGCTGGTCTATTACGACAAGACGTTCGACCGTCAGCTGCAGGCAGAGCGGCTCCGGAAGAAAGCCGACGCCCTCGCGCAGCTCCCCGGCGCCCACGAAAAGAAGGCGCGCCAGCTGCAGGAGATCATCGACAGCGTCGATAAGCAGACCGAGCATTTTGAAAAGCGGATGGAGGAAGCCGAAGCCTATACAGGCGACAACGAGATCTGCGTTGCGGGCGGACTTTCGATCTACTACGCCGGGATGGGCAGCTGCCTGTTCGGCGGCACAAAAAACGTAATCCGCAACAACACGCGCTCGAGCCACTATCTCAACTATCTGCGCCTTCAAGAAAGCATCGAACGCGGCTGCGACATCCACGATCTCGGCTATGTCTTTGTGGAAACGCCGGAACTGAACGACGACGGCACGCTCGGCGCGCTCGTTCCGACCGACAATTTCAAAGGCATCTATGATTTCAAAAAGAGCTTTTCGGCGGACTATCACGAATTCATCGGCGAATACATCCTCGTCGGCAACAAGCTGAAGTATTACGCCTACGCCCAGCTGATGCCGAAGGCGAAAAAGGCAAAGATCAAGCTCATCAAGAAGCTGCGCTGACGCGCACAGGAAGTGATACTATGAGAAAAACGAAAATCATCTGCACCATCGGACCCGCAAGCGACAGCGAGGAGATCCTCTCCAACATGTGTCTTGCCGGCATGAATGTGGCGCGGCTGAACTTTTCCCACGGAACGCACGAGGACCATCTCGACAAGATCAACAAGATCAAAGCCGTCCGCGCGAAGCTCGGGCTGCCGATCGCGATATTGCTCGACACAAAGGGACCGGAATACCGGATCGGCACGTTCAAAGACGGCAAGATAGTGCTGCACGACGGCGACGACTTCACCTTTACGACGGCGCGGATCGTCGGCGACGAAAGCCGCGTTTCGGTCAGCTATGAGAATCTTCACAACGAACTGCAGCCGGGCGACCGCGTATTGGTCAACAACGGGCTTCTGATTTTTGAAGTAGTGAAGATCGACGGCAAAAACATCCGCTGCAAGACGCTTGCCGGCGGCGAGATGAGCAACCGCAAGAGCATGAGCTTCCCCGACAAGGTGCTGCAAAGCGTCTATCTCAGCGAACAGGACAAAAGCGATCTTCTGTTCGGCATCGAGCAGGACGTGGATTTCGTGGCGTGCTCGTTCGTCTCCACCGCGCAGGACCTGCGCGACGTCAAGGCGTTTCTCAACGCGAACGGCGGCAGCGACATCAGCCTGATCGCGAAGATCGAGAACCGTTCCGGCATCGACAACATCAAGGAGATCTGCCAGGAATGTGACGGCATCATGATCGGCCGCGGTGATATGGGTGTGGAGATGCCGTATGAGCAGCTCCCGGGCATCCAGAAGCAGCTGATCACCAAATGCCGCCTGTTGGGCAAGCGCGTCATCACGGCGACCGAGATGCTCGAATCCATGATCGAAAAGCCGCGTCCCACCCGCGCGGAGATCTCCGACGTGGCGAACGCGGTCTATGACGGCACGAGCGCCGTCATGCTCTCTGGTGAAACGGCGATGGGCAAATACCCTGTCGAAACGATCACCGCGATGGGCAAGATCTGCGAGGAAGCGGAGCGCGGTATCGACTATGCGTCGAAATTCCGCCGCAGTTCGTTCCAGATTCGCAACACCGTGGACGCAATCTCCCACGCGACGGTCGGCATGGCGATCGACATCGGCGCGAAGGCGATCGTGGCGTGCTCTCTTTCCGGCGTCACGGCGCGAATGATCTCGCGCTTCCGTCCCCCGGCGGACATCATCGGACTGACCGTCAACGAAAAGACCTACCGGCAGCTGTCGCTGTCGTGGGGTGTGATCCCCGTGATGTGCGAGGTGTTCCAGTCGATCGACGTTCTGTTTTACACCGGAACCAAAGTCGCCGCAACAACGCTCAATCTCCAAAAAGGCGACTTGATCGTCATCACCGGCGGATTGACCAACGGCGTGTCCGGCAACACAAATCTCATTAAAGTGGAAACAATATAAAAAACGCCCTGCGGGGCGTTTTTTTAGTGTGTAGTTTGCAGTGTGCAGTGAAACAGCCGCGCCAATAAAATGCGCCGCAGGCGCCACAATAAAAAGGCTCCCCCTTTGGGGTTGCGGGTCGCCGGTAGCGACCTTTGCGGCATCGCCGCAAAAGCAACGACCGAGGCGGGAGCCGAGAGCTGTCTTTTTGCGCAGCTAAAAGACTGAGGGGGTTGGGCGGCTGTTTTAATCCAGATATCGGCACGCCGCAACGGCGGCGACTGCGCCGTCGCTGATCGCCGTAGCGATCTGGCGGACCTGCTTGGTGCGGCAGTCTCCTGCCACGAACACGCCGCTGCCGATCACGCACCCTTCGTCGCTGACGATGTAGCCCCAGTCGTTGAGCGGCGCGATGGTTTTGAACGGCTCGTTTTCCGGCACCTGTCCGATCGCGACAAAGATACCGTCCACGGTGAGGTCCGTCGTTCCGTTCGTATCGGTGTTGCGGATCGTGATCCCGGTCAGCTCGTCGTCGCCTTTGAGCGCATCGACCACGCTGGACGTGATGAACGAGACGTTGTCCTTTTTCTTGAGCTGGTCAAGGAGCTTCTGCTCGCCGGTGAAGAAGGCAAGGTTTTGCACCAGCGTCACCTTCTCGCAGATGTCGGACAGCATGACCGCCTCCTGCAGCGCCGTATTGCCTCCGCCGATCACGGCGACGGTTTTGCCGCGGTAGAACGCGCCGTCGCAAACTGCGCAGTAGCTGACGCCCGCGCCGACAAAGTCGTTTTCGCGCGCGACGCCGAGCTGGCGGTGCTTGGAGCCGGTGGCAATAATGACCGTTCTGCCGTCGAAGCTGCCGTTTTCACAGATCACGCGCTTATAGTCGCCGTGGTCCTCGATCGCCTTCGCTTCGTCGAGCTCGATCTCCGCTTCGAGATGCAGCGCCTGCTCGATCAGCTTTTCGGCAAACTCGTTGCCGCTCATCTGGATAAAGCCGGGGTAGTTTTCCACCTTCGGGGAGTGGGTGATCTGTCCGCCGAAGGTCTCTTTTTCGAGCACGAGCACGCTCTTTTCCGCGCGCCGCGCGTAGATCGCGGCGGTCAGTCCGGCAGGACCTGCGCCAATCACAATGATATCATACATGGCAGTTCTCCTCTTTTCAAAAGAAAGGGGCGACCGAACATAGCCGCCCTGTTTCGTTCTGTTTGCTTACGCGATCGTGTCGATGTATTTGCGGATGTTCGACACGTTGGTGATCTTTTCGATCTTGCCGTCCTTGAAGACGACCAGCGTCGGCGCCATCTTTACGCCGTGCTCTTTGGCGAACGCTTCGTCATCTTCGGCGTAGATCTTTTCAAACGGCAGCCCCGCTTTGTTAAGGAAGCTTTCCGCCATCTTGCAGTTCGGACAGGTCTTGGTGGCGAACAGGTAGATCCCGTCGGCCTCCGCCTTTTCCGGCGCCGCGGCGACGGGCGCTTCGGCGGTCTTCTTCACCTTGGCGGGCGCGGTGGAGGTCTCGAGGTTATACAGCTTTCTTTGCTTGAACTCCTCGGCCTTGCCGTCGTTCCAGTTCTGGACCGGACGGTAGTAACCGGTGATACGGCTGTAAACTTCGGTCGTTTCGCCGCAGATCGGGCAGGTGTACTGCTCGCCCGTCAGATAACCGTGGTTCTTGCAGACCGAATAGGTCGGCGAAAGCGTGTAATACGGCAGCTTGTAGTTGTCCGCGATCTTGCGCACGAGCGAAGCGGCGGCTTTCCAGTCGGGCAGCTTTTCGCCGATGAAGGCGTGGAAGACCGTACCGGAGGTGTAGAGCGTCTGCAGCTCGTCCTGAATGTCGAGGGCCGCGAAGATGTCTTCGGTGAAGCCGACCGGCAGATGGGAGGAGTTGGTATAGAACGGAGCGCGGCCCGGCTGCGAGGCGGTGATGATGTCCGGATAGCGGGCAACGTCGTGCTTCGCGAAGCGGTAGGTCGTAGATTCCGCCGGCGTCGCTTCAAGGTTATAGAGGTCGCCGTACTGTTCCTGATAGTCGCTCAAACGCTCGCGCATGTGGTTGAGGACGTCCTTCGTAAACGCCTGGACGCGCTCGTCGGTGAGGTCGGCGCGCAGCCAGTTGGCGTTGAGACCGACTTCGTTCATGCCGATCAGACCAATCGTGGAGAAGTGGTTCTCGAACGTGCCGAGGTAACGCTTGGTGTAGGGATACAGACCCTCGTCAAGAAGCTTGGTCACGATGGTGCGCTTCACCTTCAGCGAGCGGGCGGCGATGTCCATCATGTGGTTCAGACGGTCGTAGAAGTCCTTTTCGTCCTTCGCGAGATAGGCGATACGCGGCATGTTGATCGTCACAACGCCGATCGAGCCGGTGCTTTCGCCGCTGCCGAAGAAACCGCCCGTCTTTTTGCGCAGTTCCCGAAGGTCGAGGCGCAGACGGCAGCACATCGAACGGATGTCGCTGGGTTCCATGTCGGAGTTGACGTAGTTCGAGAAGTACGGCGTGCCGTATTTCGAGGTCATTTCAAACAGCAACTTGTTGTTTTCGGTCTCGGACCAGTCGAAGTCGGAGGTGATGGAGTAGGTCGGGATCGGATACTGGAAGCCGCGGCCGTTGGCGTCGCCTTCGATCATGATCTCGATGAACGCCTTGTTGACCATGTCCATCTC
>JAFYDS010000038.1 GCA_017544665.1 Clostridia bacterium
AGCCCTGGCGGCGCATCGTTTCGATCAGGATCGACAGATGCAGTTCGCCGCGTCCGCTGACCTTGAACGTGTCAGTCGTCTCCGTTTCCTCTACGCGCATCGAAACCTTTGTTTCGACCTCTTTGAACAGCCGGTCGCGGATGTTGCGCGAGGTGACGAACTTGCCTTCCTGCCCGGCGAAGGGGGAGTTGTTGACGATGAAATTCATCGAAATGGTCGGCTCATCGATCTTGATGAACGGCAGGGGATCGATGTGGTCGGGATCGCACGCCGTTTCGCCGATGTTGAGGTCCGTGATGCCGGAAACGCAGATCAGATCGCCGAGCGACGCCTCCTCGACCTCGACGCGCTTGAGTCCCTCGAACTGATAGAGCTTTGAAATGCGCACAGGGTGGGTCGAGCCGTCCTGCTTACAGAGCACGACGGTCTGGTTGCGTTTGACCGTGCCGCGCTCGACGCGTCCGATACCGATCCGTCCGATGTAATCGTCATAGTCGAGCGAAGAAAAGAGGATCTGCAGCGGACCGTGCAGGTCGCCCTGCGGCGGGTCGATGTTTTCCAGGATGGAATCAAGCAGCGGACGCATATCGCCGCTGCGGTCACCGCTGTCAAGCGAGGAGTAGCCGTCGCGCGCCGAGGCATAGACCACGGGAAAGTCCAGCTGATCCTCCTCCGCGCCGAGTTCGATGAAAAGATCGAGCACCTCGTCGATCACTTCCTCCGGTCTTGCGCCGGGGCGGTCGATCTTGTTGACGACCACAACGACCTTCTTTTTGAGTCCGAGCGCCTTTTTGAGGACGAAGCGCGTCTGCGGCATACAGCCCTCAAACGCATCGACGAGCAGCAGCACGCCATCGACCATCATCAGAATGCGTTCCACCTCGCCGCCGAAGTCGGCGTGCCCCGGGGTATCGACGATGTTGATTTTCGTGTTTTTGTAGTGAATGGCGGTGTTCTTTGAAAGAATGGTGATACCGCGTTCGCGCTCAAGGTCGTTGGAATCCATCACGCGCTCCGCCACCTGTTCGTTTTCGCGGAAAATACCGCTCTGTTTGAGCATTTCATCCACGAGCGTGGTCTTGCCGTGGTCAACGTGCGCGATGATCGCCACGTTGCGTACGTCCTGTCTGACGTCCATTGCTTTCACCTGATTTCATATTACTGTTACCAATTGGGTATTTTACCATGAATCACGGAAATGTGCAAGTGGAAATTGCACAATGGGTCAAAAGATTTTTTAGACAATCTGCCATGAGAAAAAGATTAAATCTTATAGGAATCGGTTTCGTTTATAGTTTGTTCACAAAGATATGCTATACTACGCTATCTATGAAAAAAACGAGAAACGGAGGTCGGTTGTTTTGCTGCGAGTTCTGGGCTACCTGAAACGCATCCGGAAAGACGTTGTGCTTTCGATGCTCTTCATCGTGCTCGGCCAGCTGATGACGCTGCTGCTGCCGCTGCTGATGAGTATGATCATCAACAACGGTATCAAAAACGCCGACATGGATTATATCAAACGGATCGGGCTGCTGATGATCCTCGTCTCAGCGGTCGGCGTCGCCATTTCTTCGTTCAGTTCCTTCTATTCCAGCCGCACGGCGACAAGCTACGGCAAGATCTTGCGCGAAGGGCTGTTCTTGAAAGTGGAGACGCTGTCGCAGGTCGATATCGACACCATCGGCACGCCGTCCCTGATCACACGCTGCACAAACGACGTCAAGGTGATGCAGGACTTCATCCTGCACTCTTTGCGGATGATCATTTCCGCCCCGATCATGCTGATCGGCGGCACGATCATGGCGTTCTTCCTCAACGCGAAGCTCGCGATGATCATTTTCTCCGTCGTGCCGCTGCTGGCGCTGGTGGCGTTCCTCGCCGTCAAGATCGTCGTGCCGATGTTCCGCAAACGCCAGAGGATGGTCGATGAACTGAACCGGACGCTGCGCGAAAAGATCACCGGCATCCGCGTCATCCGCGCGTTCAACAAAGAGCCGTATGAGGATGCAAAGTTCAACGAGCGCAACGAGGCGCTGTCCGCCCTCGTACTGAAGCTCCAGCGGATGATCGCCGTTCTGCTCCCGATCGCGATCGTCTTCGGCATCCTCGCCCTTGACGCGCTGATCTATATCGCGACGAAGAACATCGACGCGCTGACCGACGTCGAAAAGATCCAGAATACCGTCGGCGATCTGCAGGCGTTCGTGGTCTATATGATCATGATCATCTTCTCGCTGTCTATGGCGGCGGCGATGTTCGTCATCGTTCCGCGCGCCAATATCTCCGCCAAGCGTATCGTCCAGGTGCTCGAACTCGAGCCTGCAATCCGCGACCCGGAAACACCGCGCTCCATCGACGAAGCCAAACGCGGCGAGGTTGAATTCCGGAACGTCAGCTTCTCCTATTTCGACGGGGCGCAGCCGGTCCTGTCCGAGATCAGCTTTACTGCTGAGGCAGGAAAAACAACGGCGATCATCGGCGGTACGGGCAGCGGCAAATCTACGCTGATCAATCTGATCCCGCGCTTCTATGACGCCGACGAAGGCCAGGTTCTGTTCGGCGGCGTGGATGTCCGCGAGCTGGCGCAGGACGACCTGCACAGCCGCATTGCGCTGGTCCCGCAGCGGTCGAACCTGTTCAGCGGGACGATCGAAGACAACCTGCGCTACGGCGACGAGAACGCCGACGAAGCAAGACTCAACCGCGCTGTGGATATTTCGCAGGCGCGTGAATTCATCGACGAGCTCCCGAAGGGGCTGCAAAGCTTTGTCAGCCAGAATGTGACGAACCTTTCCGGCGGTCAGAAGCAGCGTCTCGCGATCGCCCGCGCCCTGGTACGCGACGCCGACGTCTATCTCTTTGACGACAGCTTTTCCGCGCTCGACTTTTTGACCGACGCGAAGCTGCGCGCCGCCATGCGCGAAGAGATCCACGCGACGGTGCTGATCGTTGCGCAGCGCGTCGGCACGATCCTCAACGCCGATCAGATCATCGTCCTCGACGACGGCAAGATCGTCGGCAAAGGCAAGCACAGTGAGCTGGTGCAGTCCTGCCCGATCTATCGTGAGATCGTGGAATCCCAGCTGTCAAAGGAGGCGTTGCAATGAAAAAGCATGAGCAATCCTCCGCCGCGATCCGGCAGCGCATCCGCGACCGCTATTCCGCCTATCATAACAAAAGCGAGACCGAGCGGCAAAAGCCGAAGAACTTTAGAAAGACGATCCGCGAACTGCTGCGGCTGCTGAAGGGGAACGAGATCCGCGTTGCGTTCGTCGTGCTCCTTTCGATTGCGTCCGCCGCGCTGAACATCATCGGTCCGCGCTATCTCGGCGACATCATGGACCTGATCCAGAAGCAGGTCGATAACAAGCTGCAGCACGGCTTCATCGACTTCTCCGCGATTTTCGAGATCCTCGGCACAATCCTTTTGATCTACGGTCTGAGCTCGATCTGTATGTTCTTCTTGCACTTCACGATGGCGGGGATCACGCAGAAGCTGGTCACCGACCTGCGGCGCAAGCTGAATCTGCGCCTCTCCCACCTGCCGCTGAAGTTCTTCGACACGTACAATACGGGCGACCTGCTCTCGCGCGTGACGAACGATATCGACAACATCAACAACACGTTCCAGCAGATCTTCATCCAGACCGTCACCTCGATTGTGACCTTCGTCGGCGTGTTCGTCATCATGCTGACCTACAACAAGCTGCTGACCTTCGCCTCTCTGGCGCCGCTGCCGATCGGCGGTGCGATCGCGCTGGTGATCCTCAACCACTCCAAGCGCTATTTCCGCGCGACATGGCGCTACACGGGCGATGTGAACGGCCATATCGAAGAGATGTTCACGAACCACCGGATCGTCCGGATCTTCGGACACGAAAAGCAGGCGATCGAAGAGTTCCGCGCGCTGAACGAATCGCTCTATGACACCAACCGCAAGGCGCAGTTCCTCTCCGGTCTGCTCGGTCCTCTGATCAACTTCGCGAACAACATCGGCTATGTGTTCATCTGCGTCCTCGGCGGCATCCTGATCATGAAGAACGAAGCGTCGATCGGCGCAATCACGGTCTTCATGACCTACTCCAAGCTGTTCATGCAGCCGCTGATCGACCTGAGCAATATCGTCAACAACCTCCAGTCGTCGCTCGCTTCGGCGGAGCGCGTCTTCGAGATCATCAACGAGCCCGAGGAGGTCGCCGACACGCCGAAGGCAGAGATCACGGCGCCGCAGGGCTACGTCTCGTTCGAGCACGTCAACTTCTGCTACGAAGCGGAAAAGCCGCTGTATGACGACTTCAACCTCGAAGTGAAGCCCGGTCAGCTGATCGCGATCGTCGGCCCGACGGGCGCCGGCAAAACGACGCTGGTCAATTTGCTGATGCGCTTTTACGAGATCCAGAGCGGTACGATCCGTGTGGACGGTATCGACATCCGCGATCTGTCACGGAAAAATCTGCGCGACATCTTCGGCATGGTGTTGCAGGACACCTGGCTGTTCAAGGGCACCATCCGCGAAAACATCCTCTACGGCAAGGACGACGTCAGCGACGAAGCGTTCGAAGCCGCGGTCCGGATGGCGCGGGTCGATCACTTCATCCATACGCTCCCGGACGGCTATGACACACTCCTTGATGAGGGCGGCTCGAACCTTTCCACCGGACAGAAGCAGCTTTTGACGATCGCCCGCGCGATCATTTCCGACCCGAGCATCCTGATCCTCGACGAAGCGACCAGCTCGGTCGACACGCGTACGGAAATCCAGATCCAGACGGCGATGAACAACCTGATGGAGGGCCGCACGAACTTCGTGATCGCCCACCGCCTGTCCACCATCCGTAATGCCGACTGCATCCTCGTGATCGAAAACGGCCGGATCGTGGAGCAGGGGACGCACGACGAAATGCTGCAGAGAAACGGCGCCTACGCCCGCCTCTACAACGCGCAGTTCGGCGTTGGGGCGGAGGAATAACCGGCAACCTAATAAAGCCTCCTTGGGGTACACCCCAAGGAGGCTTTTTTCATGCGGGCGGCAGGTCAGGACGCCGCCGCGATTTTGAAATACGCCTGCGCGTTGCCGCAGACTGGGCAGACGTCCGGCGCGGCGGTGCCTTCGTGGCGGTAGCCGCATTCGTTGCAGACCCACGTCTGCTGCGTCGGACGCGAAAAAACCTCGCCCTGCCTGATCTCGTCGAGGTGCGTCTGAAAGCGTTGCTCATGCGCCTTTTCGATTTCCGCCACCATCTCGAACAGCGCCGCGATGCTTTCGAAGCCCTCCTGACGCGCCTGCGACGCGAAGAGGGGATACATCTGCGTCCATTCGTGGTTTTCGCCGGCGATTGCGTTTTGCAGATTGTCCTTCGTCGCGCCTGCGCCGCCGGTCAGGATCTTCCACCAGACCTCGGCGTGTTCCTTTTCGTTGTCGCCCGTTGCGTCAAAGATCGTGCCGATCTGCTCGTAGCCGTCCTGCCGCGCCTTCGCCGCGAAAAGGGTGTATTTGGTCCGCCCCTCGCATTCGCCGGCGAACGCCGTCAGCAGATTCATCTGGGTTTTGGTGCCTTCCAGTTCCATCTGTGTGCCTCCTTTTGTCTTTTGCAAAAATAAATTCAAAGAAATCTCCGTTTGATATGGAAATCTTTTATAGTATGTGCTATAATATTATGAACTATGCGCGAATACACTAAAGATACCTGTTATGATCGGAGGAATCTGTTTGAATAGAGAAGTGTGCGGATTGAATATCCACTATATCGAAGAAGGCGAGGGGCCGCTCGTCGTACTGCTGCACGGCTGGGGGAGCAACATCGAACTGTTTCAGCCGACGGTGGATCTGCTGAAAAACAACTACAAGGTCGTGACGATGGATATGCCCGGCTTCGGCCAGAGCGAAGAGCCGGACGAACCGTGGGACGTTGACCGCTATGTCGATTTCCTGCTCGCGTTTCTGGAGCCCTACCATCCCGACAAGGTGATCTTGCTCGGGCACTCCTTCGGCGGACGCGTGATCATCAAGCTTTGCGCCCGGAACCTGCCGTTCAAAGTCGAAAAGGTCATTCTGGTCGACAGTGCCGGTGTGCTGCCCGTGAAATCGCCGTGGGAAAAGTTCAAGCAAAAGCTGATTCGGCTGACCAAGTGGTTCTTCCAGCTGAAGCTCGTGCAAAAGCTATTCCCGCATCTGCTCGAGACGCTGCGGCGCAGCAGCGGTTCCGCGGATTACAACGCCGCGTCTCCCCTCATGCGGCAGACGCTTGTCAAGGTGGTCAACGAGGACCTGTGTGATCTGATGCCGCATATCGTCTGCCCGACGCTTTTGATCTGGGGCACCGCCGACACGGCGACGCCGTTTTCCGACGCGGTGAAGATGAACGAGCTGATGCCGGAAAGCGCGATCGTCCGTCTTGAGGGCGCGGGTCATTACTCGTTCCTGGAACGGCAGGAGCAGTATCTGCGCGTGCTCGCGTCGTTCTTCAACGTTTCATAAGGAGAGAGGATCATGACGTTATACTTATTCTTTCTGTGCTTTACGGCGTTCTGCTTCGCCTATGCGCTCGCTTTGATCGACGCGCTGCACTTCTTCCAGCTGAACTCCTACCGCTTCGACACCCACGTCAAATGGATGCGGCAAAACCTGATCCGCTTTATGCCGCATAATATGCTGGCGGTACTGCTTCTGATCGACACGCTGATCCGTTTCAATATCCGCGCGAAGCTCGGTATCGCGCTGGCGCTGCTGATCATCGCCGTTTTTGCGGAACGCCCGAAGAAGGCGAAAAAGCCGCTCGTCTATACTGCCCGCGTCAAGCGGATGCTCGTGACGGCGACGATTCTGACGCTGGTTGCCTGCGCTGTTCCGGCGGCGATTTACCTGCCGCAGCAGCACGAGACGGTCGCGCTGTTCGTCCTCGCGGTGCTGTACTCGGTGTCGCCTGCGCTGGTGCTGCTGTTCAACCTTGTCAACAAGCCGGTCGAGCTTTCAATCAACCGCTATTACCTCAACGACGCCAAGCGCATCCTGCGCGCCTGCCCGGACCTCAAAATCATCGGCGTGACGGGCAGCTACGGCAAAACGAGCGTGAAGTTTTTCCTCAACACGCTTCTGCGCGCGCGCTATAACGTCCTGATGACGCCCGAAAGCTTCAACACGCCGATGGGCGTTGTGAAGACGGTACGCGGCTCCCTCAAGGCGACGCACGAGATCTTCATCTGCGAGATGGGCGCGAAATGGGTCGGCGATATCAAAGAGCTTTGCGACATCGTCCACCCGCAGCACGGCGTGATCACGTCAATCGGCCCGCAGCATCTCGAAACCTTCGGCTCGCTCGACAACGTCAAAAAGACAAAGTTCGAACTCGCCGACGCGCTGCCGGAAGGGGGACTGCTCTTCCTCAACGGCGACGACGAAAACATCCGCGATCACGGCTGCGACCGTCCGCATTTCACCTACGCGATCGATGCGGACGCGGACTACAAGGCGACCGATATCAAAGCATCCGACCGCGGCACGACGTTCACCGTGACGGCCCCGGACGGCGAGAGCGAAACCTTCTCGACCCGTCTGCTCGGGCGGCATAACGTGCTCAACATCACCGGCGCGATCGCGATCAGCCATCAGTTCGGCATCCCGCTGCGCGCGCTCAAGGGGCAGGTCCGCAAGCTCGAAGGCGCCCCGCACCGCCTCGAACTTTCCGAAAAGAACGGCGTGACGATCATCGACGACGCCTACAACGCCAACCCGAGCGGCACGAAAGCGGCGCTCGAGGTGCTGAAGCTGTTCGACGGCTACAAGGTGCTCGTGACGCCCGGTATGGTCGAACTCGGCGAAAAGCAGGAGGAACTGAACAAACAGTTCGGCAAAGACGCCGCGGCGGTCTGCGACTACGCGGTGCTCGTCGGTCAGCGGCAGGCGGAGCCGATCGAAGCGGGTCTTCTGGAAGCGGGCTTCAACCACAAGAACATCTTTGTCGCCGACACGATCGGGCAGGCGCTCGATCAT
>JAFYDS010000005.1 GCA_017544665.1 Clostridia bacterium
ATGGGTATGGGCATGAATATGATGGGCGGCCAGGCGGCAGGCCTCTTCGCCATGGGCCAGGGTCAGCAGCCCCCGCAGCAGCAGGGCGCGAACCCGCAGTTTGCGCCTGCGCAGCCCGCAGCGCCCGCAGCGCCGGCAGCACCCGCGGCCGACAGCTGGACCTGCGTTTGCGGTGCAGTCAATACCGGCAAATTCTGCACGCAGTGCGGCGCGCCGAAGCCAGCGCCGGCGGAAAGCTGGACCTGCGCTTGCGGCGCATTCAACACCGGCAAGTTCTGCACCGAGTGCGGCGCGCCGAAGCCGGTCGTCGTGACCGAATGCCCGAAGTGCGGATACAAGCTGGAGCCGGGCACGAAGTTCTGCCCGAACTGCGGCGAGAAGATCGGCTAACAAGCGACCAAACGGCGTACGGTGTGTAAAACGCCGTACGCTTTTTCGATACCAACCATGACAAGGAGTGTCATCGATGGCAACAATACTTGACTATCAATGTCCTCACTGCGGCGGTAAGCTGGAATTCCAGCCCGGCACCGAGCAGCTGCAATGCCCCTACTGCGACTCCACGGTGGACGTCGCGGCGCTGCAGCAGCGCGATGAAGTGCTGAAAAACATCCCCGAGGACAAGATGCAGTGGCAGGAGGAGGCGGGAGGAGACTGGTCCGACGCCGAACAGGCGCAGATGCAGGTCTATGTCTGCAAATCCTGCGGCGGCGAGATCATCTGTGAAGAGACGACCGCCGCGACGTCCTGCCCGTTCTGCGGGAACCCCGTCGTGCTCGGCGGCCGGCTCGCCGGTACGCTGAAGCCCAACTATGTGATCCCGTTCCAGCTCGACAAGAAAGCCGCGAAGGAGGCGCTCAAAAAGCACCTCGAGGGCAAACGGCTGCTCCCGAAGGTGTTCAAGAGCGAAAACCATATCGACGAGATCAAGGGCGTCTATGTGCCGTTCTGGCTGTTCGACGCTTCGGCGGACGCCGACCTCAGTTTCAAGGGCACCAAGACGCGGATGTGGAGCGACAGCAAGTTCAACTACACCGAAACGAGCTTTTTCGATATCCACCGCGCGGGCTCGCTCGGCTTTGCCAACGTCCCGGTGGACGGCTCGAAGAAGATGCCGGATGAACTGATGGAATCCATCGAGCCCTTCGATTTTTCCAAGGCGGTCGATTTCCAGACGGCGTATCTGTCCGGTTTCCTCGCCGACAAATACGACGTCACCGCGGTGGAGAGCAAGACGCGCGCCAACGAACGGATCAAGCAAAGCGCCGAATCCGCGATGCGCGAGACGGTGGACGGCTACGCCACAGTGACCCTTGAAAACAGCAGCGTCCGGTTCAAAAACAGCAAGGCGAAGTACGCGCTGTACCCCGTCTGGCTGCTCAACACCACCTGGCGCGGACAGCAGTACACCTTCGCGATGAACGGGCAGACCGGCAAATTCGTCGGCGACCTGCCGTCCGACAAGGGATTGTTCTGGAAGTATATCGCGCTGCTGACGCCGATCTACGGCGCGGTCGCGTTCGGCGTGCTGTATCTGCTGCACAACCTGTTTTAAGGAGGGGACGAGATGAAACAACAAACGAAACGCCTGCTCGTTCTGCTCCTGTCGCTGACGCTGCTCTGTTCCTTCGCGCTGTGCGCCTTCGCTTCGTCCGATATCCCCGCTGACCGGCAAAAGCCGCTGCTGGTGGATGACGCCGATCTTTTGAACGACAGCCAGGAAGCCGCGCTGCTTTCCCTGCTCGAAGCGAAAAGCGACGCCGTCAAAGCCGATATCGCGGTCGTGACCGTGTACGGTACCGACGGGCAGGATCTGGAAACCTACGCCTACGATTACTACGATTATAACGGCTACGGACAGGGAGAAGACAACGACGGCGTTCTGCTGATGATCGACATGGAAGCGCGGGAGTACTGGATCACGACGACCGGCTACTGTATCGAGGCAATCACCGACTACGGACTGGAAAAGATCGAAAACGATTTTCTGGCCGCGCTGTCCGCCGGCAATTACAACGGCGCATTCCGCACCTTCGCGTCCGACTGCGAGACCCTGATCGCCGCCGCGCGGGAAGGGAACATCTACGATTACTATATCAGCACATCCGACCCCGACAACGGCTACGGCGGCTATTATAACGACGCCTACAACTACTTTGACGGTGACAGCTATCTGCCGGCGGACTACGGCAAATTCAACGTCGGCAGCAGTGTGCTGCTCGCCCTCGTGATCGGCTTCGTGCTTGCGCTGATCACCGCGCTTTCGATGAAGTCGAGCCTCAAGACCGTACACCGCCAGAGCGCCGCGGCGAACTACGTGGTGCCCGGCTCGCTCGATATGCGTACGAACGAAGACCGCTTCCTTTACGCGACCGTGGCGAAGACGCCTGTTCCGCAGCACAACGAGGATCACTCCCCCCACAGCGGTCCCGGCTTTACCGGCGGCGGCAGCCACACGAGCTTCGGCTCCTCCGGCGTGCCCCACGGCGGCGGAGGCGGCAAATTCTAATTGCAGGAACGTAAGAATGCAAGAGGCGCCGCCGTACGGCGGCGCTCTTTTTGAAAGGAAATACCCCCATGGCAAAGACATATCTCGATTTTTTCCGTGAGATCGCCGCGATCCCGCACGGCTCGGGCAACACGAAAGCGATCTCCGACTACTGCGTCCGCTTCGCAAAGGCGCGCGGGCTTCGCTGTCTGCAGGACGACGCGGGCAACGTGATCATTTTCAAAAACGCGACCAACGGCTCCGCTGAGACCGTGATCTTACAGGGGCACCTCGACATGGTCTGTGCGAAACGGGAAGGGCTCGCGTTCGACTTTACCCGCGACGCGCTGCGGCTGAAAACTGACGGCGACTTTCTCTTCGCGGAGGGGACGACCCTCGGCGGCGACGACGGGATCGCCGTTGCCTACGCCCTCGCGATCCTTGACAGCGACGTCATCCTCCACCCGAACCTCGAGGTCGTGTTCACGGTCGACGAAGAGATCGGCATGCTTGGCGCCGCGGCGCTCGACCTGTCTCCGCTCAAAGGCAAGATGCTGATCAACGTCGATTCCGAAGAGGAGGGGACGCTCCTCACGTCCTGCGCGGGCGGCGTCCGCGCCGATCTGACATGGCGCGCCGCCGATGAAAAGACCGCGGCTGCCTCCTGTCTGCGCGTCACGCTCGACGGGCTCCCCGGCGGGCACTCCGGAACGGAGATCGACAAGGGGCACGAGAACGCGATCCTCGTGCTCGCGAAGCTCCTGCAGGCGGCGGGCGTCTCCCGCCTTTGCGCGATCGACGGGGGCAACGCCGACAACGCGATTCCCACAAGCTGTACGGCGATCGTCGAAGACGCGCCGGACCTCGCTCTGCGGCTGCAGGCGGCGTTTGACAACGCGAAAGCCGCCTTCGCTCCGAGCGAACAGACGGCGGCGCTGACGGTTGAACCGTCGCCGGCGCTTGACGCGTATTCAAAAGCAGACACAACACGGCTGCTATCGCTGCTGTGCGGCATGCCGAACTGCGTCAAAGCGATGAGCGCACATGTGCCGGGGCTGGTGCAGACCTCGCTGAACCTCGGCACGGTGACGACGATGGGCGCGCGGGTGGCGCTGCGGCACGCGCTGCGCAGCAGCGTCGGCGCAGAAAAAGAAGCCCTCCTCGCTGCGCTGACCGCCCACGCGAAGGCTTACGGCGCGGCAGTCTCCACCTTCGGCGACTACCCGGCGTGGGAGTTCAGGCCTGAAAGCCGTCTGCGCGAGACGATTCTGCGCTGTTACGAGCGGCAGTACGGCAGACCGATGGCGATCACGGCGATCCACGCGGGGCTCGAATGCGGCGTCTTCTGCGGCAAGAAGCCCGACATCGACTGCGTGTCAATGGGCCCGGACATCTTTGATATCCACACCTGCGACGAGCGGCTGTCGCTCCCGTCCGCGGAACGCACCTACCGGCTTCTTTGCAGTGTGTTGGAAGCACTGTGATATGACAAAACAACGCCCCGGCAGAGCAATCTGCCGGGGTTTTGCTGTTGACTAATGACGAACGACTGTCGACTACACAACCTGGAACAAATAAAACTTCAAATACTCCGTCTCCGGCACACCCCACAGAATCGGGTGGTCGGGGCTCTGGCGGCGGTTCTCGATCTGCCGCAGCTGTACGCCCGCGTCCTTCGCCGCGTCAAAGAGCATCTTCCGAAACAACTCGTCCGTCATAAAGTGGGAGCACGAGCACGTGGCGAGGTAGCCCCCGCGCGGGAGCAGCTTCATCGCCTTGAGGTTGATCTCCTTGTAGCCGCGCGCCGCCGCTTTGACGGTGCTGCTGCTCTTCGTGAATGCCGGCGGGTCTAGAATGATGTAATCGTACGTCCTGTCGCCGTTGTTATAGAGCTCCGTCAGCAGCTCGAACACGTCCGCACAGAGGACGTCCACATTGGAAAGACCGTTGCGCTTGGCGTTCGCTTCGGTCAGCGCAATCGCGTCCTTCGAGACGTCCACCGCCGTGACACGGCTGGCGCCCGCTTTGGCGCAGTTGAGCGCGAACGCGCCCGTGTGGGTGAAGCAGTCGAGCACCGTCCGACCTTTGGCGAGCTTCGCGGCGGCAAGACGGTTATATTTCTGGTCGAGAAAGAAGCCGGTCTTCTGCCCGTGGATGTAGTCCACTTCGTAGTCGATCCCGTTCTCTTGGAGGATCAGCTTGCCGTCGAGATCGTCGCGCAGCCCGTCGCAGCGGTAAAAGCCGGTGCTCTCTGTCATGCCTTCCTTTTCGCGTAGGGCAATGTCGTTGCGCTCGTAGATCGCCGTAACCGGCGCGCCCATTTCCGCGAGGAGCTTCACCATCAAGGGAAAGATGACGTCCTTTCTCTGCTCGATCCCGAGCGACATGGTCTGCGTCACGAGCACGTCGCCGAACCGATCGACGGTCAGCCCCGGGAAGCCGTCCGCTTCGCCGAAAATCAGGCGGCAGCAGCCAAAGTCGCCGCCCATGACGGTCTTGCGGTAATCGAAGGCGTATTGCAGCCGCCGCGCGAAGAACGCTTTGTCAAACGTGTCGTTCGCGTTGCGCGATAGGATCCGCACGCGGATCTTTGATTGGCTGTTGTAAAAGCCCGTGCCGAGGTAGCGTCCCTTTTGCGTGAGGACGTCGACAATGGCTCCGTTCGCCGGGGCGCCGATAACGCCGACCGCCTCCTGTTCATAGACCCAGACGTGCCCAACTTTCAAGAAGGCGGCGCCCTTGTCGGTGACCGTGACGATCGGGTAATTGCGTTGCTGTTTCATCGCAGTCTCTCTTTTCTTTCGTTGTTATTGCGCCGCTTTGCAGCAGAGCACGCCGCTGATATGTGGGGCGTAGCCGACGCCCTGATAGGCGTTGACGCTGTCGTTTGTGAGGGTGATCTCATTTTCACCCGCCTGCAGCGTCAGGGGGATCGCCCGCGTGTCCCACGTCGTGAAGCTCATCGTGTTGCGGCAGTAGTAGTTGCCGGTCTTTTCTCCGTTGACCCTGACGGTGACGAAGTCCTCCACAAGGTCAATGTTGTAGGCGTGGACGCCGTTTTCCCGCCCGGAGGCATAGGTCAGAAGCAGCACGTAATCTCCGCCTTCCGGCGCATTGACGGTCAGCCGCAGCCCGGCGTCTTCTTTGAGCCCGTCATAGTACGCTTTGCCGTCCGCGCCGGTCAGTTCCACAGCGCCGCCGAAGAGTTCGGGCGCTGCCGCCGCGTTCTGCGCCGCAAGATCAATGTCCGTCGCCGTGACGCGGGAAAGAGACGCGCGGTCGATGACGTTCAGCCCGCGCTGCAACAGCAGTACGTCGCCGTCGCAGTCGTAATAGCCGTCCGCCGGGGCAACGACCAGCCAGCGATCCGTGGCGTTATCTTTTTCAAACCAGACGCGCGGTGTGTCGGCGTGGGGCTTCACGAGCAGGCTGTCGAGCACGTAGGTGCCATCCTCATGCGAGAGGGTCAGCGTGTGCTTCCCTTTGCCGAGCTGCATTGGGATCGTGAAGGAACCGGTGTTTTCGCTGCGGACGGTGTTCGGCAGACGGATCGTCGTTTCCATGCCGTCAAGCTGCAGCTGCACGACGGCGTCCTTTCTCTCCGTGTCGCGCAGCCCGTCCTTGTCTTTGCCGTAGATCAGCGTCAGATCCCAGACGCCGCTTTCTTTGACGGAGAAGGGGAGAGACACGCCGTCGCCCGGGTGCTCGAAGCCGCCGGTCATGCCCCATGTCTGTCCGGTCGTCGCGTAGGCGCTGTCATAGGTGTAGGCCGTACCAAGCAGCGTGCCGTCCTCAAATTCATAGCGGGTCATCAGCGTATCGTCAACCGGGTGCGCTACCGCTTTCGCGTCGTCCCGGATCGTGACAAGATACGCCGCGTTCGGGTCCTTGTCGTTCAGCTTGACGCGCAGAGCGCCCGCAGCCGCGCGGGTCGTATAGGACGAGATAACCTCCGGCGCATAGACGCAGCCGCCGAGCCCCTGATAGGTGACCTTCTGGATCTCCACGCGCAGCAGCTTGCCGCTCAATGCGGTCTTGCCGAGGTGGGTGAACCGCAATGTCTGGGCGCGGTCCGTGCCGCTCAGGAGGAGAGAAATCTCATCTTTTTGGTCGTTCGCCGCGGCAAGGCCGAAGACGGCGAGGTTCTTATAGCTTTGGAACAGCGTTTCGTTGCGGATCCATTTTTCGCCGTACGGCGGCAAGGACTGCTTGACGGAAAGCCGCGAGTCGCCCAGCTGCGCGTACCAGCGGTAGACCCACCAAGCGCTGTTCGGCGTGTTCCGGTCGGCGCAGGTGTTGCTCAGATTGTTCGCCAGCAGCCAGTACGCCTGATCGGCGTAGAAGCCGCTTTCTTCGATCACGCTGATATATTTCGCGACGGCGTTCGGGTCGCCGTTTTCTTCCATCATGCCGTATTCGTTGACGATGACGGGCGTCGCTTCGTCGATCCCGAGCGAGCGCTCCAGTTCATGCAGCCGGTCCGCGTGGCGGTTCCATTCAAAGATCGACCGTCCGTTCAGCTCGTGATAGACGAGCACGTCCGGCACACAGTCGTGGTCTTTGCAGTAGGCGAGGAATTCGCCCATCGTCGTCTCGTCGAAGCCGCAGTAGGCGGGTCCGGCGAACTTCGCGTCGGGATAGACTCTGCGGATCCGTGCGACGGTCTGTTCATAGGCTTCGTAGAAGTTTTGCCGCCCCGCTTCGTCAAAGGCGTTCCAGCCGTCCATCCATGTGCCGAACCAGACGGCGTTGTCGCTCTCGTTGAACGGGCAGAAGATGAGCTTATCGAAGTAGTCGCAGCCGCGGTACTGTTCGAGCGCCTCATCGACAAGGGGATAATAGACGTCCTCGAGATAGGTCCGCCAGTCGTAGGTTCCGGCGCGCTTCTGCGCGGTGATGGCCTCTTCATCGTAATACCAGGTCGTGTACATATCCTGCAGATAGACGATCATGTATTGGAGATCGTCCGTGTTGACCTGCGGCGCGATGTGGGCAATATCGCCGGTGGGGTGCTGTCTGCCGTTTGCGGTCTTGGCGGACATCGTCGTGATGCGCAGACTGTCGGTGATCTCCTTTGACGGGACGCCGGGTTCGGCGACGCCGTAGAGGAAGCCCGCCGCGCCGCCGCTGCGTGTGCCGACCGGGGCGGCGGCGTCCACCGTGAGCGACGGAAAGAACGTGGCGATCAGCAGAAACAGGACGTTGATCATCGTTGTGATAACAGCTTTCATGCGTCAATCTCCTTTTCAGACAAGCACGATCGCCTGCTTCCCGAGCAGGTTCCAGCGCGCTTCAAATGTGCTGATGGAATAGGTCACGTTGGATTTTGTGTAGGGATCCATCAGCGTGACATGGTTTTTCGAATAGCCCTTGAGCACAAAAACGTGCGTGCCGCGCGGATAGGAGAATTGGCGCGTCGTGCCGTCGGACTCGACGATGGTCCAGGAGTTTTTGGTCTTCGGGTTCATCATCTGATAGGTCGCCCAGACGATGGCGGGACGGCCCTTGGAAACCTGCTTGAGCAGCTTCTTGAAGCTGCAGCCGGAGATGCGCTTTGCCGTGTGTCCGCCGCCGCGCGCGTTGATCGCTTTCTGCAGCGCCTTGGTGATACACGGAGAGAAGGCGCCGTAGCCGGGCGTCGCGCTCGTGTAGGAGCCGGTGGGGTTGCCGACAAACTTTTTGTTGATATCGGGACCGTAAAGTACGCCGTTGCGCCGCACGAGGTTTTCGCGCGGGATCGTCGCGACCATCTCATCGACTGTGATGTCATAGCCGTAGTACTGCAGCAGCGCCGTACAGGACGCGGCTTCGCAGCCGGTCGGGTAGCGCGGCAGCTGGGAAACGCAGGGGACGGGGATGTTCGTCACGCTGACCGTGCAGGTCGCACTCTTGCCGTTCGGCGTTTCCGCGGTGATGACGGCCTCGCCGACCGAACGGAACCAGACTGTGCCGGTTTCATCGACCGAGGCGACGTCGGGATTGCTCGAAGTGAAACTGTAGGAAGAACAGTAGGTGTTTTCCGGGAGGATGATCTCCGGCGCGTAACAGGTGCCCATCGGTCTTTGATAGCGGCTGCTTGCAAAGCGCAGCTTCTTCGGCAGCTTGCAGACCTGCACGTCGCACGTTGCGGATACGCCGTTGTACGCGGTAACGGTGACGGTCGCGCTGCCGGTTTTCTTCGCCGTGAACGTCATGCTGTCCGTCTGTTTGAAGACCTTCTTGTTGTCGGAACGGATGGTGAGCTTGTGCGCGCCGGCGCTGCTCGCGAGCTTCGGGGCGAAAGTATAGGTGTCGCCGGGGTTGAGCTTCAGCAAAGCGGGGATACTGATCGATTTCGACGCTTTTTTGACCGTGACGGTGCACGATGCCGCCGCGCCGCCCTGCGCCGTGACGGTGACGATGGCAACGCCTTTTTGAATCGCGGTCAGCTTGCCGGTTTTGCTCACCGTGACCGCCGCGCCGTTCGATTGAAAGCTGACGCTGCGGCTGAAGGTGCCCTCCGGCAGCGCAAAGGATAGCTTGTATGTTTCGCCGACGCCGAGCGTCAGCGCGTCGTCGGAAAGCGTCACTTCGTCCGGAAGAGGCAGCACCGTGACAGAGACGCTTTCAGAAACGCCGTTCTGCGCGAAGACGGTGATCGTCGTGCTGCCGCCGCTGATCGCGTAAAAGCGGTTTTCGCCGAGCGGGAAAAGCACGCTTTCGTCGCCGGATACATATTGCAGCGAACCGGAGTAGGTGCCGACGGGCAAAAAGGCTTCCACCTCATAGGTGTCGCCGACACCGAGCGTGACTTCCTCGTCGCCGAGTGTGATCTCGTGCGGCGCGTTCCAGATCGTGACGAAGCAGAGCAGCTCTCTGCCGTCCGCGGCGGTCGCCGTGACGGTCGCAAAGCCGGGCGCCGTCGCCAAAAAGACGCCGACTGCCGTCTGCGTGAGCAGCGCGGGCGCGTCGGTCGTGAAGCTGACGGGCACGCGGTCGCCGGTTTCGTCCGTAACAAAGAGGGTCAGCGTTTCACCGACGCCGCAGATCACGCTCTCCTCGTTGAGCCGCAGCGCGAGAAGCGGCGCCGGCGGTTCGGTCGAAGGCTCTTCCGGCTTCTCTTCAGTCGGTTCAGTCGAAGGCTCTTCCGGCTGTGTGACCGGTTCTCCGGCCGGCTCAGTCACCGGCTCGGTTGGCGGTTCCGTCGGGTCGTCTGCCGGCGCGGCAGGGTCCGTTCCCTGCGGTTCGGACGTCGTCGGATCCTCCGAAAGCGCGGCGGCGTTTTCGGGCGGCGTCGCGTCGCCGGCGGCTGCTGCGGGCAGCAGAGAAACCAGCAGCAAAACCGACACAAGAAGCAGGCAAAGGGTCTTCTTCATAACGGTCACATCCTCACGTTCGTTTTCATCTTATTATAGCACGCCGGTTTCACAATTGCAAACAGTATGTATAAACCGTGTTTCTTTCGTCAAAACTGCCCACAAAGACTGCATAAACGCCCGATTTGAAGGCGAAAACTGACAAAATTCCGGGCTTGTCCCGGGCAATTTGAAAAAGCAGTTGACAAATGGAACATTATCATGTAAAATAATTGGGCTTGCGGGATAATTGCGCCCTTTTTTACGCAGTAACCGCACGGCAAATAATCTTTAGAAAGGAGATGCTTTCCACTTGCCAACCTTTAACCAGTTAGTTCGCAACGGCAGAGAAACCCTCGTCAAAAAGCCGAAGGC
>JAFYDS010000039.1 GCA_017544665.1 Clostridia bacterium
CCTGCGAGACGCCGAGGCGCAGCAGCTTACTTCTCACCTGCTCGCTTTCGCGGGTGGAGATGATCATGCCCGTATAGGGCACGGCAAGGCGGATACAGGCGGTGATCTTCGCGAAGGTCTCGTCGTCAATCCCGTTGTCGAACGCGTCGGGGTCGATGTCATCCGCCTTTTTGACGCGTGGGACGCTGATCGTGTGCGGGCCGACGCCGTGGACGGCTTCGAGGTGCTCCGCGTGCATGATCAGGCCGGCGAACTCATAGCGGTAGCCTTCCAGACCGAAGAGGACGCCGAGGCCGACGTCGTCGATGCCGCCTTCCATCGCGCGGTCCATCGCTTCGGTGTGGTAGTCGTAATCGTGCTTCGGGCCAGTCGGATGGAGATAGAGATAGCTCTCTTTGTTGTAGGTCTCCTGAAAGAGAATGTAGGTGCCGATCCCGGCGTCCTTGAGCTTTCTGAAGTTTTCCACGGTCGTCGCCGCAATATTGACGTTGACGCGGCGGATGTCGCCGTTCTTGTGGTGGACGCTGTAGATCGTATGGATACACTCGAGGATGTATTCGATCGGGTTGTTTTTCGGGTCCTCGCCAGCTTCAATCGCCAGCCGCTTGTGGCCCATGTCCTGCAGCGCGATCACCTCGGCCCTGACTTCCTCCTGCGTCAGCTTCTTGCGCGGGATGTGCTTGTTCTTGAGGTGGTACGGACAGTACAGACAGCCGTTGACGCAGTAGTTCGAGAGGTACAGCGGCGCGAAGATGACGATCCGGTTGCCGTAGAAGGCAAGCTTGATCTCTTCGGCGATCTTGTAGATCTCTTCGGTCACGGCGGGGTCGTCGCTCGCGAGCAGAACGCTCGCTTCGCGGTGCGTGAGGCCCTTGCAGACGTAGCCGGTCGCCGTCTTTTGCGGACGCGCCTTTTCCAGGATTTCATTGATCAACGCGCGGTCGTTCTTGTGCGCGTCGGCGTAAGCAAGGGTTTCGAGGATTTCCTCGTGGTTGATGAAGTCGTCCGCGTGCAGCGAACGGGGGTTGTAGGTTGCCATAGGGTATCTTCCTTTCTGTCGCGTCAGAATGCTCTTCCGCGTAAGAATAATATTACATGGGTTTGACGTCTCCCCTGTCGATGACGATCTCGTAGCCGATCGACGCCATGCGCAGGGCGAGACAGTCCTTGCACTGGGCGGATTCTTCGCCGGTGCAGATCTTGTTGTCGTAGAGGGCGTACTTTTTGCGCACAGAGGCCGGAGAAAGGTTCGGCATCACGACGTTGGCGCCTGCCTGAATGCCCAGTTCGCGCCCCTGCGGATGGATCGTGCCGAGCGCAGTCGTCGCGGGCAGCAGGATGTTGGGCTTCAGAAGCCGGATGATCGACAGGAGCCGCAGCGTTTCGTCGAGCGTCCCCGCCGGGTACGCCGCGAAGGGCGTGTCTTTATGCGGGATGAACGGGCCGATGCCGCACATATCCGGCTGAAAGTCGCGGATGAAGCACAGATCGCGCGCCAAATCTTCCTTTGTCTGAAAGGGCGAGCCGACCATGAATCCCGCGCCGACCTGATAGCCGATCTCGCGCAGGTCGTAAAGGCAGCGCATACGGTTGTCGAACGAAAGGACCGGCGGGTGGAGCTTTTCGTAGTGCGCTTTCGTCGCCGTTTCGTGGCGCAGCAGGTAGCGGTCGGCGCCCGCGTCAAAAAGAGAGCGGTAGCTCTCGCGGCTGCGCTCGCCGAGCGAGAGCGTCACGGCGCAGTTCGGGTGGGCCGTCTTGATCTTGTCGATCAGCCCGCATAGCAGCACGTCGGTGAAGAACGGGTCCTCCCCTCCCTGTAAAACGACCGTCCGGAAACCGAGGGCGTACCCCTCGTCGGCGCAAAGGAGGATCTCCTCCGGCGTCAGGCGGTAGCGTTCGGCGCTTTGGTTGCCGCGGCGGATCCCGCAGTAGTAGCAGTCGTTTTTACAATACGAACTGATCTCAATGAGGCCGCGCACAAAGACGCTGTTGCCGTAAATCTGTTTGCGGACCCGGACCGCCGCGTCGCGCAAAACGGCGTCGCTTTCGTCAATGCTTTCACGAAGCAGAGCGGCAAAGTCCGAAACGTCAAAAAGCTCGCCGGCGCAAAGCGCGCGCGCCAAAGTCAGCGCTTCGTTCATCCAAGGTTCGCCAGCGCGGTTTTGACGGTGATCCCGTCGAGGTTGCCGATCTTACCCGCGAGCGCGGAAAGGGTGTCCTGCGGCGCGTCGAGCGCGATCGAGATGATGTTGATCCCCTTCTGGCGGTACGGGATGCCCATACGGCCGATGATGGAATCGCTGTAATCGTGCAGCAGCGCGTTCAGCGCGTCAACCGTGTCCGCGTTTTCGACGATGATGCTCATGACTGCGACTCTGGTTTCCATAGTAGTATCCTCCAAAAAAATAATAAAATTGCCGCACCCGACAACGAGGGTACGGCAAGGGTGTTCTGTTCTGCCGTACCTTTCACGCAGTTCGCACTTGATGTCAGGTAACAACTGTAGTATAGCATATCCGCCGCAAAAAAGCAAGCGTTTTCCGGCTTTGTGCGCGTGTACGGCGCGCGGCAAAGGAAAACCGGCAATCTGCACGATAACATTCCGAAATAATTAAAAAATATATTGCTTTTTACAAAAAGATATGTTAGAATAACAATAACATGTGAAAGCATAACTGCTGAAGGAGGATACAGGTATGTATATTGACGCGTCGACGGATCTGGGCGTCTATTTTGATCCCGACGCCTGCTATGGAGAAGGCCCCATCAAGTGGCTCATTGGCTTATTCAAAAGAAAAAAGCCGTAAGAACGGCAAACTATATTACACATCATGAAGGAGGTTTTTCCATGTTTTTCAACCCGCTGAGAGCACCGGCATACAACTATATCGTTAGAACCACAGATATTAATCCCATCAAATGGCTCCTCAGCCTTTGTAAAAGGCGCGAAAAAAAATAATGCAGAAACGGCAGGCGTACACCTGCCGTTTTTCGTTTACGCTATGCATCCGCGGCGGTCTGTTCCGGCTGCTCGAACCGCAGCGCCATCTGCAGCGTGAACACGCCGTCCTTCACCGATACCGTCAGATTGTCGTCGCCGTATTTCGCGGCGGCTCTTTTCATACTGCGGAAGCCGAAGCCGTGGCGGCTCTTGTCCGCCTTGTCGGTCTGCGGTACGCCGCGGCGGATCGTCACCTTGCCGGAGACCGGGTTTTCGATCGAGACATAGACCGTGTCGCCGATGATCTTGGAGCGCAGGATCTTGTTGAAAGGCGCGTCGGAAAGATCCGGTTCATGGCCTTCGCGGGTATGAATGATGTTGATGTCCGTTCCGCGTACAGCTGCCAGAGTTCTCTTGATCGGTTCGATCGCGTTGGTGGTCGTTCCGGGCTTTCTCGTCATATCGTATCCCATGACATCCACATAGCCGCCTTCGCCGCAGAAATCGATCTGCATATCCACGCAGATAAACGCGGTGCGCGCGGAATCCATTTCGATGTACGCCGTGTCGCCGAACCGCGGGCAGTCTTCCACTTCCAGCTTGATGATCTTGCCGATCGGTTCGCCATACAGCCACGACGGATACTCAAAG